>NZ_RZSC01000070.1:0-16498 GCF_003998155.1 Mesorhizobium sp. M1E.F.Ca.ET.063.01.1.1 | reverse complement strand
GGTATCCACTGAAGGCGACCGAGGCGGGGAAGAATCTGCTGCACTGGCCGGAGATGGTTTACCAGTTCCACCGCGAGGGCTTTTCGCTGCCGAAGGAGGCAACGCTGCTCGCGACGGCGGAAACCTATCCCAACCAGGCTTTTCGTTATGGCGAGAATGCCTGGGGCATCCAGTTCCATGGCGAGCTGACCCGCGTGATGATGCATCGCTGGGTGGTGCGCGGCGCGCATCGCTTCGAATTGCCCGGCGCCCAGCCCGGCCGCGATCACCTCGGCGGCCGGCTGATCTGGGACATGCATCTGAAACGCTGGCTGGGCGAATTTTTGGGCCTGATCTTCGGCAAACCGGCTGTGGGATAGAGTAAAAGCCAATTGCCCCGAGTGGCTGAGCTTGACCGGAAGACGACCTACGTCCTGTCGAGACGTGGACGACCGCTCTGCGCTGCAGAGTCGGCCATCCGGACCGCTGTGCCCGGTGCCCGGAAGCGGCCGTAAGCTCAGGGCGAACGTTCACGTCCGCTGCGCTGCGAGATTAAAGCGCGTCGCGCTGAAGAGGAGCCAGGCGACGCGCTTTAAGTCTTTGTTTTGATGCATGTCGTTCCCCCAAAACCGCTGCGCACTTTTGGGCGACATGCGTTAGGTGAACCACATCGATTGTTGGTACACCGGCTTTAGCGCTATGGTGACGGACACCCTGCACCATGGCAGAATATGAAAATCCGGCCTTTTTCGATCCACATCCCCAACGAAGCGCTGGCTGACTTGCGACATCGCCTGCGTGCGACGCGTTGGCCGAGTTCACTTGATGACGAGAGTTGGGCCGACGGCGCGAACCTGCTGTTCATGCAGCGGCTTTCTCACCATTGGCTCCACAACTTTGACTGGCGCGCGCAAGAGGAGCGGCTGAACCGACTACCACAATTCATCGCCACTATTGATAACGCGGACGTCCACTTCGTCCATCAGCGCGGGGCAGGGCCATCACCCATGCCTATTGTCCTGACGCACGGCTGGCCAGGCTCTTTCGCCGAGATGGAACACATCATTCCGTTGCTGGCCGACCCCGGAGCTCACGGCGGCGATCCCGCCGATGCTTTTCACGTCGTCGTGCCCTCCCTTCCCGGCTATGGCTTCTCGCCTGCGCCCTCCTACCCTGGTATCAACGCACGAACGATTGCCCAACTGTGGCATCGATTGATGGAAGGTCTTGGTTACAACCGGTTTGCAGCTCAAGGGGGCGATATCGGCGCCGGTGTCTCGGCTTGGCTCGCGCGGCAGTTCCCAGACAGCTTGGCAGGCGTTCATGTCAACTATATTCCCGGCAGCTTCCGCCCGACCCTGGGACCGGCATCACCGCCCGTGACAAATGAGGAGCAAGAGTTTCTTAAACGGGTTTCGTCCTGGGCGGCAGATGAAGGAGCCTATGCGGCTTTGCAAGGCACCAAGCCACAGACGCTGGCCTTCTCGCTGACTGATTCTCCCGTGGGTCTCGCTGCCTGGATTGTCGAGAAATTCAGATCCTGGAGCGATTGCGATGGTGATATCCAGCGCGTTTTCTCCCTGGATACGCTGCTTACCGATATTTCTATCTACTGGTTCGGCGACAGCCTCAGCGCCTCCTTGCGGCTGTACAAGGAGAATCGCCTTTGCCCACTCTCGTTCGACCTTGATGAGCGCGTGACGCCGCCATTTGGCGTCGCGCTCTTTCCCCACGAACTGCCGATGCCGCCACGGTCTTGGGTCGAGCGCGTTTTCGATGTCGCCCGCTGGACTGAGATGCCGGCGGGGGGCCATTTCGCGGCACTTGAGCAGCCAGAGTTGCTGGCGCATGAAATTCGCGCCTTTTTTCGGCCGCGTCGTCAGCCTTAGAGACCGTCACCTCTTGCGGTAGAGGATCATTCCTGCGTGATGGAGCACGCCGTCGACGACCTTCCCGCCGGCGGTGAAGCCGGTATCGTCCCAATAGAAGATGTCATCGCCTCGCAATCGCTTGGGACAGCAGCCTCGACGGCAGCTTTCTGATGCCGCGCCACAGAGCGGACCGGCTCCTTAACGGCCCCATCTCGGCCGTTGTCGGCGCAAGCTTGGCGCTTGCTCAGTTCCGGCTGTTCAGATGCCGCACCTGCCGCAGCGCCGGGAACAGCCAGGCCCACAATCCGACGACCGCGATGGCGCCGATGCCGCCGACCACCACCGCCGGCACGGTGCCGATCAGTGCCGCCATGGTGCCGGCGCGGAATTCGCCGAGTTCGTTGGAGGCGCCGACGAAGACCTGGTTGACCGCATTGACGCGGCCGCGCACCTCGTCCGGCGTCCAGAGCTGGATCAGCGTCTCGCGGATATAGACGCTGAACATATCGGTGGCGCCGAGCAAGACGAGCGCCGCGATCGACAGCCAGGTGATGGTCGACAGGCCGAACAGCACCGTGCAGACGCCGAACGACGCTGCGGCGCCGAGCATGACCACGCCGGCGTGGTCGCGGATCGGATGGCCGGCGAGCCAGACCGCGACGCAGATGGCACCGATGCTCGGCGCCGAGCGCAGCAGGCCGAGGCCCCAGGGGCCGAGCTCCAAAATGTCGCGCGCATAGACCGGCAGCAGCGCCGAGGCACCGGAGAGAAGCACCGCGAAGAGGTCGAGCGAGATCGCGCCGAGCACGATCTTCTCGCTCCAGATATAGCCGAAGCCGGCAAACAGCGTCTGCATCGTCGGCTTGTCGGTGGCGGTCTGCTGAGCGGGCTTGGGGATGGTGAAGACGAGCAGCGCGGCGGCAAGCAGCAGGATCGCCGCAGTGGCGTAGGCGATTTCCGCCGAGAGCCCGTAGAGCAGGCCGCCGGCGACCGGGCCGACGATCGTCGCGGTCTGCCAGGCCGACGAGTTCCAGGCGATCGCGTTGGCGAAATCCTCCTGCGGCACCAGATTGGCGAACAGCGAGGACGAGGCCGGTCCGTAGAAAGCGCGGGCTACGCCGAACAGAGCGAGCACGACGAAGATCGGCAGCGGACCGGTCAGGCCGCGCAGCGTCAGGAATAGGATAGCGAGCGCGCAGCCGCCTTCCACCAACGACGCCAAGGTCATGATCAGGCGGCGGCCGAAGCGGTCGGCGACGACGCCGGTGACGAGCACCAACAGCAGCGAGGGCAGGAACTGGACGATGCCGACGATGCCGAGGTCGAAGGGATTGCGCGTCAGGTCGTAGATCTGCCAGCCGACGGCGACTGAGACGATCTGGGTGGCGAAGGTGGTGAGGAAGCGCGCCGTCCAGTAGCTGAGGAACGGCCGGTGCCGGAAAGCGGCATAGCGCTGGTCAGGTGAAGCTGCTTCGGCGGTCATGGTTCAAGGGCCCCGTTGTGGCATTGGCCGGCGGGGCACTTCCACGGCGGGCGCTGGTCCGGCCAGAACCCTTTAGCCCAGTTCGTTTCGCCGCGCGCGCAAAAAAATCGGCGCTGGCTGAAGAAATCTGGAACGGTCGTTCGCGATGGGAAGGGGCTCAATCCCTCAACGCGGCGGAGATGGCTTCCAGACCGCCGCGCAATTCCGCCTCTTTCGGCCAGCCGAAGCCGACACGGAAGAAGCGCTTCGGCATCTCGAACCAGTGGCCTGGGCCGACATAGGTGCCGTGCTCCTCGAGAAGCCTGGTGTAGAACCGGTCGAGGTCGAAGCCGGTATCGACGTTCAGCCGCGGAAAGCCGACGACGCCGCCTTGCGGCCGCACCCAGTCGACAAGCGGCTCGCCGTCGATCCAGGCCTGGACGATGTCGCGCCGCCTCGCCATCTGGGGCAGCAGCGATGCCAGGAAGGCATCACGGCGCTCGAGCATGGCGCGGGCGATCGCCTCGTCGACGACGCTGCCGCAGATGCCGATCTGCTCCTTGGCGGCAAGGAATGTCTCCCGCACCGCCTTGTCCCTGGCGACCAGCCAGCCGATGCGGATGCCCGGAATGCCGAAGGCCTTGGAAAGCGACGAGACGCTGATGGCGCTCGCACTCAGCGATGCCGCCGAGGGCAACCGCTCGCCATAGGACAGATCGCGATAGGTCTCGTCGACCAGCAGCCGGCAACGCCGGCGCTCAGTGAGCGCGACCAGCGCGTCGAGATCGGCGCGGGTCATCATCGTGCCGGTCGGGTTGTGCGGGCAGGTGACGCTGATCAGCTTCGTGTTCGGCCGCACGGCGGCCGCGACGCGCTCGACGTCGATCGCGAACCCGTTTTCGAAATCGAGATCGACATAGGAGATGGCGCAGCCGATCGCCTTGGGGGTCTCGATGTTGGTGGCGTAGTTCGGCCGCACGACCACGAGATGGTCGCTCGGCGACAGCAGCGAGGTGGCGATGATGAACAGCGCGCCGGCGGCGCCCGCGGTCACCAGCACGTCGTCAGCGGAGAGCCCTTCGTTTTGTGCTGCGATCAGCGTGCGCAACTCCTTGTCGCCACGATGCTCGCCGTAGAACAAAGTGAGGTCGGGCAGCGAGAGGCCGATGTCGGAGAGCTTCTGGTCGGCGATCGAGCTTTCGGAGAGATTACAGCGGATGCGGTCGTAGCCGTATTCTTCCGGCGCCTCCTTCTCGATCACCATCCTTGCGTAGTTCATGGCCAGGCTCCCCCGAGGTTCAGCCTATCCAAGCCATAAAAGCAGGAAGCCTGCCAAGGCGGATTCGCCGGCAGGCTTCTCAAACTGTTGGTACAGGCAGGTGACGTCTCAGGCGGAAGCCTTGGCCCTTCTGCCTCTCGCAGGCTTGACCGGCTCGGCTTCCGCCTTGCGCCCAAGGCCGATCGACTTGGCGAGCTCGGAGCGCGACGCGGCATAATTGGGCGCGACCATCGGGTAGTCCGCCGGCAGGCCCCATTTGGTGCGGTAGGCTTCCGGCGTCAGCCCGAAATGCACGCCGATATGGCGCTTCAGCGATTTGAACTTCTTCCCGTCCTCGAGGCAGATGATGTAGTCCGGCGTCACCGAGCGCCGCGGATTGACGGCTGGCGTGGGCGGGGGCGCCGGCGGCGCCGGCGGCTGGTTGAGTTCGCCGATCGAGGAGGCGACGCTGGCGATGAGCTCGCCCAGGCCCGAAGCGGGCAACCGGTTCTTGGCGACATAGGCCGACACGATGTGAGCGGTGAGCTCGAGCAGGTCGACTTCCTTGGCTGTGTTGGTGTCCTCGTCCACGTCATTCCTCCGTCTGTGCCGCATGGCCGCGAAAATCGGGATGTAAATCAGAGCGCTGCCGCGTTCTCCACAAGGCCGGCGAATTCCTAGTCGGCAAATCTGCACAGCGCAACGACCAGTCGCGCGGTTACACGCTATTTTGAACAACTATACTGAAATGTAACAATATCAGACGATCAGCGCCTTGTCGCGCCACAGTCGAAATCCGCCTTCGAAGGCGCGAGTGTTGTCGCCGCGCCTGGATTTCTCGGGCAATTCATCAAGCTTGTCGACATTGCCGCCGCCGATGACCACATAGTCCGGCTGCAAGGCGGCGCGAAGCCTGTTTACGACATCAAAAACGTATCTGCGCCATTTTTTCTTGCCGTGCTTTACCAGGCCGCGCTCGCCGACATAGTCTTCGAAGCTGCAGCCCTTCTTATAGGGAAGATGGGCAAGCTCCATCGGCTGCCCGACGTGATCGAGGATCATCGCGGCGCCGAGGCCGGTGCCCAGGCCGAGGAATAGCATGCGGCCGCCCTCATAGCTGCCGATCGCCTGCATCAATGCGTCGTTAACGAGCTTGACCGGCTTGCCGAAGGCGGCGGCGAAATCATAGCCGTTCCAGCCCTTGCCGAGATTGAAGGGGTCGAGCGAAGGCTTGTTGTCCCGCACCGGGCCCGGGTAGCCCATCGAGATGACGTCATAGCTCAGCCCCTCGGCAAGCTTCTTCACCGAGGCGACAACCTGCTCAGGCGTCAAGCCCGGCCCGGATTCGGCGCGACGGACTTCGCCGCCGGCGCTGGTGAGGATCTTCACGCGCGAGCCGCCGACGTCGATGGTGAGCACGATCTGGTCGCCCTTCGCCGCCGCCGGCTTTGCCGATTTCGCCATCCCGTTGCCTCCAAACTATTTCGTCGGGTTGATCCAGCCATTGGGCGGGCCGAAGCCGTCCATGGCATCGGCCGGTCCCCAGGTCTTGGGGGCATAGATAGGGGGAGGCGTCATGTCGCCAAGCACCGGGCCGACAATGCGCCAGGCAAGCTCGGCCGCATCCTGCCGCGTGAAGAGCTGGCCGTTGCCGTTCATGGCGTCGCCGATCAGCCTTTCATAGGGCGGCATGTCGCCCTTGGTGTCGTCGAGCGCGGTCAGCTCCACCTGCTCGCCGATCATGTCGTCGCCTGGCACCTTGCGCTGAGCGCCGATCGAGATCGCCACCTGCGGGTCGATGCGGAAGCGGACATGGTTGGCGTCGTCCGGCTTGATCGGGTCGAAGACATCGAGCGGGGGCCGCTTCATCCGCACGATCACCTCGGTGGCGTGCACCGGCATGTTCTTGCCGGCGCGGATGAAGAAGGGCACGTCCCGCCAGCGCCAGGTGTCGACGAAGAAGCGCACCGCGGCGAAGGTCTCGACGGGGGAGTTCGGCCGCACGCCCGGCTCCGCCAGATAGCCGTCGAACTGGCCGCGCACGACATCGTCCTTGTTCAGGGTGCGAATCGCCCTGAGCACCTGCACCTTCTCGTCGATCAGGTCATCGGCCGAGCGGCCGACGGGCGGCTCCATGGCTAAAAGCAGCAGGATGTTGAGCAGATGGTTCTCGATGACGTCGCGGATGCAGCCGACATCGTCATAGAAACGGCCGCGGCCCTCGACGCCGAAATCCTCGGCCATGGTGATCTGGACGCTCTCGACGAAATTGCGGTTCCAGATCGGTTCGAGGAAGGAGTTGGCGAAGCGGAAATAGAGCAGGTTCTGGATCGCTTCCTTGCCGAGATAGTGGTCGATGCGGAAGATCGATCGTTCGTCGAACACCAGATGCAGCACGCGGTTCAGCCAGCGCGCCGACTGCAGGTCGTGGCCGAAGGGTTTTTCCACCATCAGCCGCGCGCCGCGCGCGGTGCCGGACTGTTCCAGGCCTTGCACGACGATCTCGAACATCGTGGGCGGCACGGCCATGTAATGCAGTGGCCGCTGCGCCGAGCCCAGCGCCGTCTTCAGCTTCTCGAAGGTCGCCGGGTCGCGGTAGTCGCCGCTGACATAGCGCAGCAGCGAGGCGAGCTTGCCGAACACCTTGTCGTCGACGGCGCCCAGCGCATTGACGATGCCGTCGCGGGCGCGGTCCACCAGCTTGCCGATGTCCCAGGGCTCGAAGGCGACGCCGATCACCGGCTCGGCGAGCGTCTCCTTGGCGACCATGTGATAGAGCGCCGGAAATATCTTCTTGTGCGCAAGGTCGCCGGTCGCCCCGAAAAGCACCAGCGTGTCGGACCTCTCCTGGCTCATGCCGCCTCTCCCTTCACGCGCCGGTCTTCGGCTTCTCGACATGGCCGCCGAAGGCATAGCGCATGGCGGACAGAAGCTTGTCGGCGAATGCGGATTCGCCTTGCGAGGAGAAGCGGTCGAACAGTGCCGCGGAGAGCACCGGCGCCGGAACGCCTGTGTCGATCGCCGCCTTCAGCGTCCAGCGGCCTTCGCCGGAATCGGAGACGCGGCCGCCGAACTGGGCGAGCGACGGATCATTCTTCAGCGCGCCGGCGGTAAGGTCGAGCAGCCAGGAGCCGATGACGCTGCCATGCCGCCACACCTCGGCCACCTGGGCGAGGTCGATATCGAACTGGTAATATTGCGGGTTTTCCAGCGGACTGGTCTCGGCGTCCGCCGTCCGCTGCCGTTTGCCCGCATTGGCCGACTTCAGGATGTTGATGCCCTCGGCATAGGCGGCCATGACGCCGTATTCGATGCCGTTATGCACCATCTTGACGAAATGGCCGGCGCCGCTCGGCCCGCAATGCAGATAGCCGTGGGGGGCGCTTCCGGCATCCTTCGGCGGATTGGAGCCCGGGTCGGCGCCCGGCGCCAGCGTGGCGAAAACCGGATCGAGATGCTGCACGGCTTCATCGGGGCCGCCGATCATCAGGCAGTAGCCGCGCTCCAGGCCCCAGACGCCGCCGCTGGTGCCGACATCGACAAAGCTGATGCCCTTGGTCGCCAGCTTCGCCGCCTGGTCGACGGCATCGTGATAGTAGGAATTGCCGCCGTCGACGATGATGTCGCCCGGCTCCATCAGCGCCGCCACCTGGTCGGCGATCCTGCCGGTGATCGCCGCCGGCAGCATCAGCCAGGCGCAGCGCGGCTTGGCGAGCTTGGCGACGAACTCCTCCAGCGAGGCGGCGCCAATGGCGCCGTCCTTGACCATGCCGGCGACGCTTGCCGAGTTGATGTCGTAGACGACGCATTCGTGGCCGTCCCGCACCAGGCGGCGCACCATATTGGCGCCCATCCTGCCCAGTCCCATCATTCCGATCTGCATGGTGTCGTCCCAATAGCTTGAGGAAAGAAGAAATCTTACTGGCTATCCGAAGGATCAATGCCGACGGTGAAGTCGACATTCTCCCAACGGCCGGCTTCGGGCCAGAAAAAAGTGAAGACGATCGTGCTGCCCGGCGGCAGGTCGGCGACATCGAGGTCAACAAGATGGACACCGAAGGCGTTTTCGGCCGTCTTGTCGTCACGCACCGTCAGCCATTTGTCGCTGCTCCAGTGGACAACGCCACGGGCTGAAAGCTCGACGCGCAGGGCCTTGCCGGCGGGAATGGAGCGGATCTTGTTGTTGAAGCGCCAGGTCCGGAAGGGCGAGACGGTCTTGCGCTTGATGTAGCGATCGACACCTTGCGGCGGCATGTCGAAGACGGTTCCGTCGCGCAGCGAGCGCAAGAGCTTGATGTGCTCGGCATGCGCCCAGACCAGCGGCATGGCGCTGCCCGACGGTGCGCCGAGCCGCAATTCGCGCTCCGGCATGTCGGGTCTGTCCCAGACCTGTTCCGGCAGGAGGCCGCCTACACCGGCCGAGCGCTCGAAGGTTTCGAGCAGTTCGGCCGCCGTGCCGTGCCGTCCGGCCGCCAGCTCGTAATGCGCGCGCTCGCCTGTGAGCAGCGGCCAAGGCCGGCCCTGGCCGGTGCCGTCGAAAGGCGAGCCGTCCTCGTGCTCGCCGTAGCCGTCGCAGGTGTAGCGGTACCAGACCGGGCCTTGCGGCAGATCGCAGCGCAACTCGGCATCGATGGCTTTGATCGTGTTCAGGATGCGCGGATCGTCCGTTGCCCTGAGGCCAAAACGTACCAGCGCAAGGGCGTCAGGGCTGACGATCGCTTCGGCCGGGCGGTCGGTCTCGGCGGGCGGCCGGTTCTTGATCGGCACGAAGCCGTCCTTCGGCGAAGCGGCGCCGCCATCGTCAGGCGGCGCGATGCGGACATAGTAGCCGTCGATGCTCTCCCTGGCGCAGAGTTCGGTACCGGTGACATAGGTCCAGCGCTCGATCTCTCCGTTCCAGCAGTCGGCGGTCTCGCGTAGATATTTTGCCGGCTCATTTTTGTCGCAGGCGTCCAGCATATCCGCCGCCGCAAGCAGCGCCGCGATCTCGACCGCCAGCGTGAACGGGCTGTAGCCGGCGTCTTCCTCCCAGCGATCCTCGCCGGTGACCGGGCCGTTGCGCACGACATAGGAAGCAGCGCTCTCGATCATGGCCAGGAAATCGTCGAGTTTCGCGCGCGGCAGATGGCCGGCGCGGCGCAAGGCGTCGGCGAGCAGCAGCGGAAAGGCGCATTCGTCCATCTGGATGCCCGGCCAATAGGGCTCTCCGCTCGACCAGCAATTTTGCGGCCAATGGCCGTCCGGCCGCTGGATCGAGCGCAGATAGGTGAGGATCTGCAGCGCCTGCCTGGCGTCGCCGGCGGCGAGGAAGCCGCCCGCCGTCTCGACCAGGTCGCGCGGCCAGACCAGATGGTAGCCGCCGAGATCGTCGTCGCCCTTGTTGAAGCCCCAGGGGATCGAAAGACTGGCGACGGCGGCCCCGGGCCTGGCGATCGACAGATGCGAGGCAAGCACCGCGGTGCTGACGCGGTAAGTGTTCAGGCCGGAGGCAGCGTGCCGGTCGAGCTTTTCCAGCCCGGCCTGGAATTTCCGCCAGTTGCCGGCATAGGTCTCGGCAGCCGCGTCGAAACCGTCCCTCAGGCTGGCCAGCGCGATCTCCGCCGCCTGTTGCGGCCAGGCACCGAAGCCGAGCGCCAGCAAGGCCGTGCCCTCGCCTGCCGCGAAGCCGATCTCGCCGGTCAGCGCCACATTGCCGTCCTCCGCCCGCTGACAGGCAGGATCGAGCGCGCCGCCATCGCGGAGCTGCTGCCAGCCATCGGAGAAGCCGACATAACCGGCCGAACAGGCGCCCCAGGGCAGTGAAGAAGCAAACGCGATCGAGACGCCTCGTCCCGATGCAAAGAGCATTCGCTCTCCCTTATGCTCGCCGACCCAGGCCGTGTTACCCATGCCGGCATTGACGAGGTGCGGCGCAAGCAGCGCGTAGACGCGATAGTCCGAAGCCGAGCCTTTAAGCGCCGCGAATGTGATTTCCTGCAGCAGCGCTGGCCGTTTCGGATCCGTGATGATGCGCTTTTCCAACCGGTAGGCGCCATCGGTCGCCGTATTGACCATGCGGTAGGCCGGCACGCCGTCCTCGAACGGCTCGACAAGGTGGACGGCATCGCGTTTCTCCTCCGAGAAATAGCCGCCGGGGCCGGTTATCATCAGCCCCATGTCGCGCGTGCAGGCGCTGTCGAGGCGCGGATAGTAGATCTCGTTCAATATGCCGTGGCTGATGGTGAACCAGAGCGGGCTTTTCGCTGAAAGCGCGGTGCCGACGCCGCTCTTGGCGCTTGACGTCCAGCGTGCGGGAATTCCCGGGGCGCCCCGAGCAACAGTCGGCGTCGCTGCCATGCCATGCGATCTCCTCGGCCATCCCTAAACCAGGAGCCGCAGGCTTTTCAATCGTCGCACCTGAAGTTGATCGCCTGCCGCCGCAGGAGCCATCGTTGACAGCGGCACCGTCAAGCGCTCACTATTTCGCAAGCAGGGAGGAATGCGGGAAACAGCGCTTGCAGCCGTGCCATATGGCTCGGCATTGCTCGTTTTTGCGCGGCATTCGTCCAGCGGCAAGGGAGGAGACGATGTCGGAAGTATCTCCCCAACTGATCGACCGGTTGCTCGCGATTTCGCGGGCTTTAGCCGGCCACATCGATCCGGGCTCGGCATTCCGTGCGACGGCGATCGAGATCGGCACGCTCATACCGCATGACCACATCGACCTGGCGGTGCTTTCGCTCGATGGCCGCATGCATGCCTGCTACGAGGCCGGGTTCCACACAAGCTGGAGCGAGCTTGCGCAGCATCCGGTCGAGGGCAGCCCGATCCGTCGCGTGCTGCGGGGCGAGACGCCTTATCTTCTGTCCGACAATGCGCTCGTCGACGACCGCTTTCATTTCGACGGAGCTTTCGACGGCCCGATCTTCGCCGCCAAGCTGCGCAGCCGCATCATCGTGCCGCTCAGGGCGCGCGGCAGCGTGATCGGCGCGCTCAATATCAGCCGGCACGAGGCCGGGTGCTACACGCAGGCCGACGTCGACGTCGCCCAGCAATGCGCCGATCTCATCGGGCCCTATATCTTCGCGCTGATCCAGACCGAGGAAGCGCGCCGCGCCATGCTCGCCGAAAGCGAGGCGCGCAACCGGGCGGAGCTGCTGCGGGTCGGCGCCTCGCAACTGACCGCCGGCATGGAACGCGAGCGCCGCCGCATGGCGATGGACCTGCACGACCAGACGCTCGCCGACCTCGCCCGCATCGCGCGCCAGGTCTCGGCCTTCCGCAGCCGGGGCGTGGCACGGACGGCCCAGCTTGCCGATCTCGAGCAGGAGGTCGCGGGCTGTCTGGCGGAACTGCGCCACATCGTCGACGACATGCGGCCGAGCGTGCTGGAATTGTTCGGCCTGCGCGATGCCGTCGAGGCGCATCTCAACCGCAGCGTCGCCAGGGCCAAGCCGCCGATCGCGGTGCGCATAGCCGACACCAGCGACGGCAGCGCCGACAACCTGTCGGAAACGCTGCGCACGGCGCTCTACAGGATCGTGCAGGAAGCGATCAACAACGCGGTGCGCCATGCCGGGCCGAGCCGCATCGAGGTGCAACTGGCCTCGACGCCAAATACGTTCAGCGTGACCGTCACCGACGACGGCCATGGCTGCGGCGCGGTCGACCCCGCCGCCCAAGGCGGCATCGGCCACATGCATACGCGGGCGGCCCTTGTCGGGGCGCGGCTGCGTTTCGAGCCGGCCAACCGCAAGGGCGGCACGCGGGTCGTCATCGAGATCGACCGCGAGCCGGCGGCCGACAAGGTTTTGGCACGTGGCGCTGCGGCAACCGAGGGTAAGCCGGTGGCGGAGGTGGTGTGATGCTGGTCATGATCGCGGAAAATGACGGCCTGCACCGCACCTTCGCGCGGCGCACCGTCGAGCAACTATGGCCGGGCGACGTCGAGGTGATCGAAGCCGGCGACGGCGAGGATGCCATCAACCTCGCGGCCGAGCGGCAGCCGCCGCATGTCGTGCTCGACCTGCAGCTTCCCAAGGCGACCGGCATCGAGGTGGCCCGCGCCATCTGGAGCCGGCGCGCCGGCACGCATATCCTGTTCTGGTCGAATTTTGCCGACGAGGCCTATGTGCGGGGCGTGGCGCGCATCGTGCCGCCGGGATCGGTCTATGGCTATGTGCTGAAGTCGGCCACCGAAGAAGGCATGCGCTCGGCGCTGCGCGGCGTGTTCCGCGAGGGGCATTGCATCATCGACCGCGAGATCCGCGGCATCCAGCATCGCGTTCAGGACCGCTTCGAGGGCATCACCGACGGCGAATATGAAAGCCTGATCGACATCGCGCTCGGCCTGACAGATAGGGCGATCGCGGCGCGGCGCGGCCTGTCGATCCGTGGCGCGCAGAGCCGCATCAAGCATGTCTACGACAAGCTGGGCATCGTGCCGCCCGAGGAGGGGGCCGGCGAAGCGTCGGTGTTCAACTCGCGCACGCGGGCGATCTACCTCGCCATGGCGCGCGGGTTGATCAACATAGACGCGTTGCGGCGCGAGCAGGAACAGCTCGACGCCTGGCTCGCGCAGGCGACGCCATTGCAGGAGTAGCGACCTTGAACGCCGCGACTGTGCAAAACCACAGTCGGTGCTGCGCATAGGCCGCTATCGCCCGATCCCCATCCCGACTAGGCTTTTGTCTGACAAGAATAAAAGACAAGAATCCCGGGGAAGCGCCATGCCGTTCGTCAGCATACGGATACTCGAGGGCCATTCGCAAAAGCGCAAGGACGAGATCTCGCGCCGCGTCACCGAGGCGATCAGCGAGATCGCCGAACTGCCCAAGGAAGCCATCTGGGTGGTGATCGAGGATGTGCCAGGCAGCGACTGGTTCGTCGGCGGCAAGCCGGTGCGGGAACCGAAGGGCTCGTAATGTCGATGCCCGCACACGCCCGTCATTCCGGCTTCGACGATGTCGTCGGCAATGCGGCGATGGAGCGGCTGGCCACAGGGTATTCCTTCATCGAAGGGCCGGTGTGGCACCCTTACGAGAAATGGCTGGTCTTTTCCGACATTCCGCAAAGCCGCATGTACCGGCTCGGCAATTCGGGCGAGATCGAGCTTTTCCGCGAGCCGAGCCAGATGGCCAACGGCAACACGCTCGACCGGCAGGGGCGGCTGGTGACCTGCGAACACGCGACCAGCCGGGTCACCCGCGCCGAGCCGAGCGGCGCGAAGACGGTGCTCGCCACCCACTATCAGGGCAAGCAGCTCAACAGCCCGAACGATATCGTCGTCGCCACCGGCGGCTCGATCTATTTCACCGATCCGACCTACGGGCGGGCGGAGTTCTACGGCGTGCCGAGGTCGCAGGAATTGCCGCACCAGGGCGTCTACCGGATCGACGGCGACGGCGCCCGGCTGACGCTCGTCGCCGATGACTTCACGCAGCCCAACGGGCTCTGCTTCTCGCTCGATGAATCGCGGCTCTTCATCAACGATACCGAGCGCGGCCATATCAGGGTGTTCGGCGTGGAAGCGAACGGCGATCTCAACGGCGGCGCCGTGTGGGCGGTGACGGAAGGCGATGAGCCGGGCTCGCCGGACGGGATGAAGATCGACAGCCGGGGCAATCTCTATTGCACCGGGCCCGGCGGTATCCATGTCTTCGATGCCTCGGGCGATTTGATCGGCGTCATTGCGACACCGGAATTTTGTGCCAATTTCACCTTCGGCGACGATGATCTCAGGAGCCTCTACATTGCCGCCTCGACATCGCTCTACCGGTTGAGGGTCCGCGTGCCGGGGCTGAGGTTGTTTTGAGCGAACGGGCTCGGATTTGATTGGAGTGAAGCCGGCCCGGAAGGCCGATGGAAGTGCAGCAGTCAACACATCTGGGAGGATAATGACATGAAGAAACTACTGGTCTTGAGCGCTCTTGCAGCCATGCTCGCCTCGGGCACGGCGCTTGCCGGCACGAGCGGCAAGAAGATCGCCTTCTCCAACAACTACGCCGGCAATTCGTGGCGGCAGGCGATGCTCGACAGCTACGGCATCGTCACCAAGAAAGCGGTCGAGGACAAGGTGGTCGCGGCGGCGGATGTCTTCACCACCGCCGACAAGGAAGTGCCGACCCAGGCCGCGCAGGTGCAGAACCTGATCCTGCAGGGCTATGACGCCATCGTCATCAACGCCGCCTCGCCGGATGCGTTGAACGGCGCCATCAAGCAGGCTTGCGACGCCAACATCGTCGTCGTCTCCTTCGATGGCATCGTCACCGAGCCTTGCGCCTATCGCGTCGTCGTCGACTTCAAGGATATGGGCAAGCAGGAAGTCGAGCAGATGGCCAAGTTCCAGCCGAAAGGCGGCAATCTGCTGGAAATCCGCGGCCTTGCCGGCACTTCGATCGACGATGCCATCCATGCCGGCATTCTCGAAGGCGTCGCCGCCCATCCCGAGTTCAAGATCGTCGGCTCGGTGACCGGCGACTGGGACCAGACGACGGCGCAGAAGGCGGTGGCGACCATCCTGCCGTCGCTCCCCGACGTCGTCGGCATCGTCGACCAGGGCGGCGACGGCTATGGCGCCGCGCAAGCCTTCGCCGCCGCAGGCAAGCCGCGACCGACCATCATCATGGGCAACCGTCAGGACGAGCTGAAGTGGTGGAAGGAGCAGAAGGAGAAGGACGGCTACACGACCTGGTCGGCCTCGATCGCGCCCGGCGTGTCGACGCTCGCCTTCTGGGTGGCGCAGCAGGTGCTCGACGGTCGTAAGGACATTCCGCACGACCTGCTGGTGCCCTATCTTGCCTTCACCCAGGACGATTTCGAAGCCGCGCTGCCGAAGATCAAGGAGGGCGGCGTCGCCACCCACGAATACACGCAGGAAGAAGCCGTTGCGGCCATCAAGGCCAACATCAAGCAATAGTGGCCAACGTTGCCAGCCGCATCGGCAACCGGATAAAAGTTGAGGATGCTCCAGGCTATTGCAGACATCGTCAGGCTGGACGGCGCCGAAAAACATTTCGGCGCCGTCCGGGCGCTCAACGGCGTCGATTTTCATGTCGGCGCCGGCGAATGCGTCGGGCTGGTCGGGCACAATGGCGCAGGCAAGTCGACGCTCATGCATATGGTGGCGGGCACGCTGCGGCCCGACGGCGGGCAGATCGCCGTGCGCGGCAATCAGGAAGCCGCCTATTCCGTGGCGCGCGCTCTCGAGCTCGGCATACGCTGCGTCTTCCAGGAGCTGTCGCTCTGCCCCAACCTCAGCGTCGCCGAGAACACGCGCATCAACCATCCCTCGCTCGCCGGTTTCGGCTGGCGGCGCAAGGCCGCCGACCTCATTCAGGCCAAGCTCGATGAGATCTTTCCCGACCACGGCATCGCGGCGGACGATATAGCCGGCGACCTCTCGATCGGGCGGCGGCAGATGGTCGAGGTGGCGCGCGCTTTTACATGGACCCGCGAGCCGCTGCACCTGGTCATCCTCGACGAGCCGACCTCGTCGCTCGACGCGCATACGGCAGGCCAGTTGCTCGCTTTCGTGCGCCGCTTCGTCGGGGCGGGCGGCAGCTGCATCCTGATCTCGCATGTGCTGGGCGAGGTGCTGCAGAATGCCGACCGCATCGTGGTGATGCGAGACGGCAAGGTGGTCGCGGCCGATGCCGCCAGCGCTTTCGACCGTGACAAGCTGGTCGCCGCCATGGGTGGCGCCGAGGGCCATCAGCGGACCGCTAAAGAGACGCGGAAGGCCGAGGCCGGTGCGCTCAGAGTGCGGGCGCGTCCGGCACGGCAGCAGGATGGCAAGGAACTTGTCGCCCGCGCGGGCGAGATCATCGGCCTTGCCGGTCTTGCCGGCCATGGTCAGACGGACCTTTTGCTCGCAATTTTCTCGGCGGCCTCGCGCGCCAAGGCCGGCATCGAGGTGACGGCGCCGGTCGCGCTGGTTGCCGGCGACCG
>NZ_RZSC01000709.1:0-3009 GCF_003998155.1 Mesorhizobium sp. M1E.F.Ca.ET.063.01.1.1 | reverse complement strand
CCTTGTAGCTGTCCTTGGCGGTGTAAGGGATGCCGTCGAGCGGTCCGAGGGTCTTGCCCTGGCGCCAGCGCCGGTCGGAAGCCTCCGCCTCCTCGAACATCTGTGGATTGAGGATGGGCACGGCGTTGAGCGCGATGCCGTGCCGGTCGTAATGGGCGATGCGCCTGAGATACGCGCCGACCAGTTCGACGCTGGTGACGGTGCCTTCCTCCAGTGCACGGCGCAGATCGGCGATCGAGGCTTCGACGAGGTGGAGGGTGGGCATGATTGCGGGCGAATTCCTTTGCAGAGGCTGCGTTCCGTCACACCCCCCTCTGCCCTGCCGGGCATCTCCCCCGCAAGGGGGGAGATTGGCTGGCGCGCTGGCTTCGCCAATCGCCGGCGTTGCAGGAATGGTGGCGCCGCCAACGCTGATGATCCCGTTGCGGGGCCCATTTGAGGGAGATTACGCGCTCAGCCGCTCTTACCAGTTGTCAATTGCAGGCATCTCAGCTCACAGCGTTTTGCTATCGAACTGACCGTTTTCCTTCATGAGCTCGATATAGGTCTTGGCCTGGGCGTTGCCGTGCTCGGCCGCCTTGAGGAACCACTTGGTTGCTTCCAGGTAGTTCGGCTTGCCGTCAATCCCCCGAAAGTAGAGCGTACCAAGGCTGAACTCGGCATCGACATTGCCAGCCTGGGCTGCCTCAAGCCACCAGGTCTCGGCGGCCTTGTCGTCCCTGGCGACGCCTACGCCGTTTGCATATGCGTAAGCCAGGCTGAGCTTCGAATTTAGATTTCCCTGCCGTGCGGCCTTGAGCCACCACGCAATTGCATTCGCCTTGCTCTCCGAGACACCGGTACCCGTGGAATAGGCGTTCCCGACTGCTTCCTCGGCCATCGCGTTGCCCTGCTCAGCAGCCTTACTCAACCAAGCGAGTGCCTGGGCGTCGTCCTGTTTGACGCCCTGTCCCAATCCATACATCGTGCCGATATTGTATTGCGCGACGGCATGCCCGTTGACCGCAGCTTTCATCCACCACTGGAAGGCCAATCCGCCATCCAGGGCAAATCCGCGACCTTCATGGTACAGAATGCCAAGCTGGTACTGGGCGTCGGCATTGCCTCCGTCGGCGGCCATTTGCGTCCATTTGGCGGCCAACCCGTCGTCCTGCTCGATTCCTTCGCCGAGCAAATAGGCCCGGCCAAGATTATAGCCGGCTTCGGCATTTCCTGCCTCGGCACCCTTGCGCCACCAGATCGCGGCTTGAGCGTAGTCCTGCGGAACACCGGCGCCGACGGCATACATCCCGCCGAGCGCGGATTGCGCTCGGGGGGTGCCTTGATCCGCTGCCTTGTTCATCCAGTAGAATGCCTGGGCGTCGTCCCTGGCAACGCCATTTCCCGTGCGATACGCGTTTGCGAGACTGTACTGTGCCACCGCAACGCCGCTGGCCGCGGCCTTCGTCCACCATTTGACCGCCAACCGGTCGTCCCGAGCAACGCCGAGGCCTTGGTGGTACAGAATGCCGAGTTGACCTTGAGCGTCCGCGTTGCCTGCGTCCGCGGCTTTGAGCCACCAGACTGCACCATCCCGGCTGCTCTGGGCAACGCCCCTGCCCTTCAAGTACGCATTCCCCAGCGACAACTGTGCTTCGGCGTTGCCTTGCTCCGAAGCTTTGCGCCACCAGGCAACGGCTTGAACATCATCCTGCCGCACGCCCATACCAAGCCAGTACATCGTACCCAGGCTTGATTGTGCTAAGGGGTCACTCTTGTTGGCCGCCCTGCTCGTCCAAAGGAATGCCTGGGCATCATCCTTGCCGACGCCCTTTCCAGTGGCATACGCGGTGCCGACATTGTATTGCGCCTGCGCGACACCATCGGCAGCGGCCTTCATCCACCATTGAAATGCAAGGCTGTCGTTCTGTGTCAGGCCTTCACCCAGATGGTAGAGAACGCCGAGCATGTACTGGCCGTCGGCGTTTCCCAGATCCGCAGCCTTGCGCGCCCAGGTGGCGGCAAGCTGGCTGTTCTTGTCGACACCGAGGCCGAACTTGTAGGCCTTACTGAGAACATAGGCGGCCTCCGCATGCCCGTTGTCGGCCGCCCTGCGACTCCATGTCGCTCCAATTTTGTCGTCTTTCTTGACGCCAAGGCCATAAAAGTAAGCTTGGCCAAGACTGTACGCGGCCTCGACACTTCCCGCATCAGCAGCCTTGCGCCACCAGTAGAGTGCCTGCTCGTCACTCTTGCTCAGCCCGTGGCCCTGTGAGTAGAGGACCGCGAGCTGATACTGACCATTTGCGTTGCCTTTATCCGCCGCCTTTCGCGCCAAGCTGGCGGCGAGCTGGTCCTCCCTCGCGACACCGCGCCCAAGAGAGTAAGCTTGGCTAAGGGCGGCTTCGGCCTCCGCATTTCCACCGTCCGCGGACTTACGCCACCAGAAGACTGCCCTCTCGTCGTTCTGTGCGGTTCCTTGGCCGCGCCAATACATCGTGCCGAGATAGCCCTGCGAATCCCGGTTGCCCATGTTCGCCAGTAACGACAACTGATGGAACTCTTCGTCATAGTCCTTGGCTAGGGCGGCAGCTTGCATTTTTCTTATGGCCGACCATTGTACGTAGTAGTTTCGCGCCGGCCAAAACAGCACGAAGGCTGTCAGCGATATCAGGATGATTGGAAAGAGTCTTCGGCGACGCCGCGCAGGCGGGCTGAAAACAGTCATATCCGCTTCAAGCGGCCGGTCGTTATTGCTCACTGCCCCAACCCATTGCAACCCACAAGTAATCACTAGCGCAAGCCGCGCCGTTCTGGAATATCCCCGGTTGTGGACGTCTCTTTTTATTCCGGCGCCCCCGCGAACAGCACCACCCCATCCCCGCCCGCCGCCGGCCAGTCGCGGATGGTGCGGTCGATGCCGCCGGTGAGCAGCGTGCCGTCGGCGGCGAAGGCGACCGCGTAGATCGGGCCGGTGCCGGGCTCGAACTCGGCGATCTCGGCGCCGGTATCCATGTTCCATAGCCTGGC
>NZ_RZSC01000708.1:0-3010 GCF_003998155.1 Mesorhizobium sp. M1E.F.Ca.ET.063.01.1.1 | reverse complement strand
CGACATAGGCCACCGACATGCCGATCTCCTCGGCATAGACCGGCGACAGCGTGCGGAAGGCGCTGTTGGTGACGCCGACGGCGATGCAGCCGATCGAGCCAAGCGGCGAGATCCGCCAGACGCGTGGCAAATCGAGCTTGACCTCTTCCGGCGGCGCCGGGTTGGAACGGTCGCCGAGCGAGACCGGCACCAGCGAGAAGGTGATCATCATCGACATGACGGCGAAGATGGCGAAGCCGCCTGCGCCGAAGATCGGGATCAGGAACTGCGCGCCGGTGACCGAGCCGATATCGACCATGCGGTAGATCGCGAGCACGCGGGCGCGATCCTTGTTGCCGACGCCGGAATTGAGCCACGCCTCCATGACGGTGAACAGGCCGGCGAAGCAGAAGCCGCCAGCAAAGCGTATCGCGCACCACATCACCGGGTCGATGACCAATACCAGCAGCAGCGTGCCGACGGAGGCGATCGCAGCAAGCGCCGAGAATGTCCGCACATGACCGACCGCCTTCAGGATGCGGGTGACCGCCAGGCATCCGAGCAGGAAGCCGGCAAAGTAGAACGTGCCCATCAGGCCGATGTCGGAGGCGGAGAAGCCTTCCCGCGCGCCGCGCAGCGCGATCAGCGTGCCCTGCAGTCCGTTGCCGCCGAGCAGGATGCCTGCGGCGATGAGGAGCGGGATCAGCGGGCGTATCGAGGACATGAGGGGAAGGCAATCACATGTTGGTGATCCTTCTTGGACCATCGCCACCGCCAATGCCAGCGGCAATTCCAAGGCGACGGGCCACGCGATGAATAGCGTCCTGGGTTGAGTTTAGGGTTAGGGTGGAAGGCGGACGCCGCGTCGATGCCAATCTAGATCGGCAACAAGGCGTCGGGCTTCACATTGGCGATCGAAGCGTAGGTGTGTGTTTCCCTGACCCCTGGCAGCGGCAGGATGACCCGCTGCAGGAAATCCTGGAACATTGCCATGTCGGCGATGCGCGCCTTGACTAGGTAGTCGAAGCCGCCAACCACCATGTGGCACTCGATGATCTCGGGCGCGCGCAAGACCGCCTCGGCGAAGCGGTCGAAGACATGCGGCGCCGTATGGTCGAGCCGCACCTCGATGAAGACAAGTTGCGCCTTCCCGATCCTGGCCGGGTCGAGAACGGCTCGTACCGCCCGGATGAAGCCTTCGCTGAACAGCCGCCTGATGCGCTGCGAGGCGCCCGTCGGCGACAGTCCGACCTGGCGGGCGAGGTCGAGCGTGGTGCGGCGGCCATCCTCCTGCAACAAACGCAACAAAGAGCGGTCGATACGGTCGAGATCGTCCATTTCAGTGCTAACACTTTTTGGCCAAGAATAGCGTGATAGTCACGTTGAAATCGTCAAAACACCATATTTCATCACGCTGTCAGGTCGCAATATCGTTCGTGGGTAACTTAACCGGACCAAGGCAAGACCCATGACATCAGCCATACCGAACGACCGCAACGCCCACGCCAAGGGTGACACGCCGGTGCTCATATTGAGCGAGGCCGAGGTGAAAACCTGCATCGACCTCCGCCGGCTCCTCGACGTACTGGCGGACGGCTTCCAAGCACTGTCTGGCGGCAAGGTCGTCAATCCGGCGCGACCCCAGCTCGACATTCCGCAGGCAGGCTATTCGCTGGCGATGCCGGCCTGGATGGTGGGCAAGCATCTGACGGTGAAGATCGTCAACGTGTTCGAGGGCAACATTGCCAAAGGCATCCCCAGCCATCTCGCCACCATCCATCTGTTCGACCCGCAGACCGGATTCCCGATCTGCGTCATGGACGGTACCTACATCACTGCCGTGCGCACCTCCGGCTCTGCTGTGCTCTCCGTGCGCGAACTGGCCCGGCGCGACGTCAAGGTCGCGACAGTGGTGGGCGCCGGCGTCCAGGCCGGCCAGCACCTGCGCCTTTTGCCACTGGTCCGCGACTTCGCCGAGATCCGCGTTGTCTCGAAGGAGTTCGCGGATGCGCAGGCGCTTGCCGCGCTACATCCGGGTGTTGTTGCCGTCAGCGATATCGAGGCCGCGGTGCGCTCGTCGGATGTCGTCTGCCTGGCAACGCATTCCTTTGAGCCGGTGATTTCAGCCGAATGGGTGCAGCCCGGCACGCATGTCTCGTCGGTCGGTGTTGCGCCACCCGGCGGCGAATTGCCGATCGAGCTTGTCGGCAAGGCCAGCCTCTTCGTCGAGACAAGCGATGCATTCGCCCCGACGCCGGTCGGTTCTTGTGAACTGGCCGGCATCGATCCGGAAACCGGAACCGAACTTGGCGAGATGCTGCTCGGTGTGCGGCCGGGACGGGTCAGCGCCGACCAGGTCACCGTCTACAAGGCAATGGGCGTTGCAATGGAGGACATGGTGGCGGCCGACCTCGCTTACCGCGAGGCGATTCACCGCGGAATCGGGAGCGTCGCATCGCTGTAGGGGGTGGCCGCCACGACGAGCCACAGGTGTAAGAGCGCATCGGTCTGACAACGGAAGGGCCGCTCATGCCTCGCCGGCTTGCGGCAGCATCTTCCGCGCCGGATCGGGCGCTTCGTCCGCCGGCACGGCGGACTTGGCCGGCCGCCGGCCAAGCGAACCTGCCGTCAGCAGGCTGAGCGCGATGAACGGGATGCCGATCCCATAGGCGGAGCGGATGCCCCAATGGTCCGATACGAAGCCGAGCAGCGGCGGACCGAGCAGGAAGGCGATGAAGGAGATCTGCGACAGCGCTGCGACGTTGATCGCCGCGGGCCGGTCCGTCCGCTGGGCTGCCGCGGAGATCGCCAGCGGGAAGATCGCGCTGCTGCCGATCCCCAACAGGGCGAAGCCGAGCATCGATACCGGCGGCGCGGGCGAGAAGAAGACGATCAGCACGCCGGCCGCCATCGTTGCGAGCAGCACGCACGCCACGCCGCTGGGCGAGTGGCGGTCGACGAAACGGTCGGCGAAAAAACGCGTCGTCGCCTGCGAGAAGGCAAACAGCGCCACCGTCAAACCGGCCACGAA
>NZ_RZSC01000707.1:0-3011 GCF_003998155.1 Mesorhizobium sp. M1E.F.Ca.ET.063.01.1.1 | reverse complement strand
CCCATACGCGCCCAATGAGCTCCATCATCGAGGCTGAAGAACACGCCCGTTTCCGTGCCGACGAACAGCAGCCCATCCCGCACTGGGTCTGCGCGCAAAACACGAGTGATCTCGCCAGAAGGGAAATCTCCATTGATCGCCTGCCATGTTTTGC
This sequence comes from Mesorhizobium sp. M1E.F.Ca.ET.063.01.1.1, assembly GCF_003998155.1. Taxonomy (NCBI): domain Bacteria; kingdom Pseudomonadati; phylum Pseudomonadota; class Alphaproteobacteria; order Hyphomicrobiales; family Phyllobacteriaceae; genus Mesorhizobium; species Mesorhizobium sp. M1E.F.Ca.ET.063.01.1.1. Next base: position 2,857 of record NZ_RZSC01000707.1, on the reverse strand, counting down.
CACTATCCTTGGTGCGGAAGAGATAAGGCTGGTAGTCAGACAGTTTATACCGCGTCGCTGCCATATAAACCGTGTCTGGATCGTGCGGGGATATTTCGACGCAGCCGACGTAAGACAGCTCTGGCATGCTGTCGGGCGTAACATTCCTCCACAGCTCACCGTCGTTGCGTGTCACATGAACGAGACCGTCGTCTGTAGAGGCCCAAATCTCGCCTTTGCGATGTAGTGATTCAACCACCGAGGCACACGTAGCGTAGACTTCGGCACCGGAGTTGTCGGGCGTCAAGGCGCCTCCGGAATAGTTCTGGCGTGCGGGATCGTTGAGGCTGAGATCTGGCGAGATGACAGTCCAACTCGCCCCTTCGTCCCGGCTGCGGAAGACGTGATTGCCTCCGGCATACAGCGTAGTCGGATCGTGCGGAGAGAAAGTGAGTGGGAAGGTCCAGGCGAAGCGGTAGCGCATGTCCTTCGGCGCCATACTAACCGTGTATTCCGGCCAGACACTCACGACGCGAATCTGCCTGGTACGGTGATCGTATCGTTGCAGAACTCCACAGCCACCCGGGCTCGAGCCGACAGCGCCGCAATATACCACCTCGGGGTCCCTCGGATCCACGACAATGAAGCCGCTCTCGCCGGTGCCAGGATAAGTCCAGTCGCCCGAATGGATAGCACCCCATTCCGAGGCGCTCGGGACGGAGATTGCAGTGTTGTCCTGCTGGGTGGCGGAAACCCGATAGGGATATCGGTCGTCGACGTCAATGCGATAGAACTGCGCAGTCATCTGATTGTAGATTGATGACCAGGTTCTGCCGCCATTGAAGGTGACACAGGCACCGCCATCGTTGCCTTGGATCATCCTCTTTGGGTTAGCCGGGTCGATCCAAAGATCGTGGTTGTCGTCATGGGGCGTGGTCACCTCCCCAAAGCTCGCGCCGCCATCTGTCGACTTCCACATTTGCAGATTGCTGACGTAGACCGTATCGGCATGTCCGGTGTCTGCGAAGACATGTGTGTAATAGAAGGGGCGGTGCATCAGGTCGCGGTTCTGCGAAACCTGGAGCCAGCGGTCGCCGTAGTCATCTGTGCGATACAGCCCGATCCTGTCGTCCTCTGCCTCGACGAGGGCGTAGACGCGCCCTTTCTGCGCCGGCGAGACAGAGACACCGAGCTTGCCGAGCAAGCCGCTGGGCAGACCGTTACGGCCCGACAGTTCCTCCCAGGTGTCACCACCGTCAAAGGAGCGGAACATGCCACTACCCGGCCCGCCGCTGTTAAGGTGCCAGAAGTTCCGCCGCGCCTCCCAGGTGGTGGCGAAGATAATGCGTGGATTGTTCGGATCCATCGAGATGTCGACGGCGCCCGCATCGGGAGTTCGATAGAGGGCCTTCTCCCAAGTGTTGCCGCCGTCCTTCGAGCGGAAGACGCCGCGTTCATCGTTGCGCCCGAATGCGTCCCCGAGCGCCGCGACATAGACGATGTCTGGATCATTCGGATGAATACAAATCCTGCCAATATGGCGGGTTTCTTTCAAGCCCAGATGACTCCAAGTGCGACCAGCATCGGTCGACCGGTATACGCCATCCCCATAAGAGACGTCACCTCGGATCGTGCTCTCCCCCGTTCCTGCATAAATGACATTCGAGTCAGAGGGGGCAACTGCGAGCGCACCAACGCTAGCGGTCATAAAGAACCCGTCAGAGACGCAACGCCAGTAAACGCCGCCGTCGATGGTCTTCCACACGCCACCCGCGCACGCCCCAAAATAAAACACCATAGGGTCGTTCGGGTCGCCGGCAACCGCCACAACGCGGCCGCCTCTGGCGGGTCCGATACAGCGCCACCTTAAGGCGTCAAACATGTCCGCCTCTGTCGCCCGGATCTGAGTTGAGACCACAGTACCTCCCGCCATTTGCTGCTTTTGCGCCGTTAAGCCTGCCTTCAAATTACGTTTAGGGCCGACCGTCACATTGGATGATGTGCGAATCAAGGACGTCCTCATTCAAGTGACCAGGAGCGGCACAACATGGGGCATTCGCGTGGCAACTTAACGCGCAATCTACCCCGACCGCTGAAACATGCGCGGCACAAAGAGCCCAACTTTGAAATAGCTGAGCTCGGAAACGCATCCGTGGCTACCTAGTACGTGCCGGCACATCGCAGCCTAATTGAAGCCGGGGAACAACGACATTGGCGCGCAACGAGAGAATCGTCCTCGCTCTGACCTAAGTAGAACGGTTTGTACGATCCTTATGAATGCATGGATAACCTGGAACGTCTCAGGTCAGGGGTCAGGAGCAGATGCGAAGGTAAATGGCAGCTTCGGCCATCCGCCTAGGCGGAGCCGGCCCGAAGTGAGGCTGCGACGCCTTTCCAAGCAAGACGCCCCAATAAGGCGAATCAGCCGAAATCCGACCCAGTTGTGAAATGAGAAACTCACGACAAAGCAACCTATGAAATGCAGGCGATCGATTCGTCCGCGCGTTGCGGTTCCGTTTTCAGCCTGTTGGTGCCATGATCTCAACTGATGCGCGATCAGATCGCGTCGACTTGGAAGGCAGATACATGGACGATCTTGATCGGCGGATCCTCTCGGCGCTCCAGAAAAACAATCGTCTTTCTTTCGCAGAGATAGCTGACCTGGTGGGCTCGTCTGCAGCCTCATGTATGCGCCGGGTCAACAGGCTTCGCGCTGAGGGCGTCATTATAGGCGACATCTCCCTTGTCGACCCCAAGGCACTCGGAAAGTCGCTCACCGTTGTTGTCACGGTGGAACTGGATCGTGAGCGCCTCGATCTAGTTGATGATTTCAAGCGGGCGATGCGCGCGGCACGGGAAGTTACCCAGTGCTACATGG
>NZ_RZSC01000706.1:0-3015 GCF_003998155.1 Mesorhizobium sp. M1E.F.Ca.ET.063.01.1.1 | reverse complement strand
TCAGACATCAGAAAATAGAAACCATCGACCTCAATGCCCTCGCCCGATAGCATGCAAAACTGTTCGCGATGTCTTCGCACACCTGTTCGCGATGTCCCCGGTCCAAACACCCTTGTGGGAGAAGGTGTCGCCGAAGGCGACGGATGAGGGGTGTTCCAGCGGAGTGAGACGTCGGCGTTCCCTGGAGCACCCCTCATCCGTCTCGGCGCTGCGCGCCGATCCACCTTCTCCCACAAGGGGAGAAGGGGGCGCTCCAGCCATTAAAAAACCGGCGTCAGCTTGCTTCTGACGCCGGTCATTCAGGTTTTGGGATCGTCGCACCTGATTTTTCCAAGGAAAAACCGAGGTTGGTTCGATCCGACGCTGACCCGTGGGCGGGGGGCTTGGGGTTTACGAGCCGGTGCCGGACCGAACCGTCTCAGGCAACGCCGGTAAACTCGTTGGACATTGGGGCATGAGCGCGGATAATTTGTGGCGACAATGTGGCGAAGCATCACCAATGACAACACACGTTTCGCAAACGTGACTGGACCTTTCGGAAACCGCGCGACGCTCCGCGTGCTTCGCCGGCCCTTGCAATTCGACCGCGAAAGCGCGAACCTTGGCTGGCGCACGATTCAATCGAAGGATTGACGCATGACCGATCACAGCAGCGGGATGGAGGATGGGGAAGCATCCGGAATATTGATCCCGCTACACGAGGCGCGGCGCGAACGCCTCGATCAGCCGGTACGCTTTGACCGGCGCGAACTCGACCAGATCCTGAGGCTCTATGGACGCATGGTGGCGGCCAACGAATGGCGCGACTATGCGATCGATCATCTCTCTGATCGCGCTGTGTTTTCGGTCTTCCGCCGCGCCAGCGAGGTGCCGCTGTTCCAGATCGTCAAGGACCCGAAGCTGGCGCGCCGGCAAGGCGCCTTCGCCGTCATCGCCGCCGGCGGACGCATCCTGAAGCGCGGCCAGGAACTCGGCCGCGTGCTCGGCGTGTTCGATCCCAAGCTGAAACTGGTGCAGGCCTGAGTTGGGAATTGAAGAACTGGAATTGAGGAACTGAAGAACTGAAGAACTGAAGAATTGAAGAACTGAGGAATGACGAGTTGAAGAATAAGGCGCTTGGCGCGCCCGGTGTAACCGTCGCCTTCTTTTGTTCTTCAGTTCCTCAATTCCTCAATTCTTCAGTTCCCCTTGAGCCCCTCCCGGAATTTCCGCTCGGGCAGCGCCTCCGGATCCGGAGGCAGCTCTGCGCCGCCATTGAGCGGCAGTTGCATGAACACCGTGTCCAGCCAGCGCCCGTGCTTGTAGCCCGACCCTTCCAGGCGCCCGGAATGACGGAAGCCAAGCTTCTCATGCAGCCGCACGGAAGCGCTGTCGGCATGGCCGTCGCCGATCACCGCGATGATCTGGCGAAAGCCGGCCAGGCGAGCCGCCTCGATCAGCGCCTGCATCAGCAGGAAGCCGACACCCTGCCCCTTGGCCTCGGGCGCGACATAGACCGAGTCCTCGACGACAAAGCGATAGGCGGGCCGCGGCCGGAACGGTCCGGCATAGGCATAGCCGAGCACCGAGCCATCCTTCTCCGCCGCGAGATAGGGAAAGCTGCCCGCCGCTAAGCTGTCGAATCGATTGCCCATTTCGGCGCGGCTGGGCGGCTCCAGTTCGTAGCTCGCCGTGCCGTGAGAGACCGCGTCGGCATAGATTTCGGTGATTCGGTCGAGGTCTGCCGCGGTCGCGGCTCTGATTGAAATACTGCTCATAATTTGTGCAAATCACTTTCCTGCCTCGATAACAGCAGAGGAACACACAAAAGGAAAGGGCGGCCGTTGGGCCGCCCTTTCCGAAGTCTATGGTCCAGCCGGACCGTGAGCCCGTCTTAGCGGCGGTCGCCCATGAACTGCAGCAGGAACATGAACAGGTTGATGAAGTCGAGATAGAGCTGCAGGGCGCCCATGATCGCCTTGCGGCCGGCAACGTCCGCGACATCACCCTCGAAATACATCTCCTTGATCTTCTGCGTGTCGTAGGCGGTCAGGCCCGCGAACACCAGCACGCCGATCGCCGAGATGGCGAAGGCAAGCGCCGAAGACGCCAGGAAGATGTTGATGACCATGGCGATCAGCAGGCCGATCACGCCCATGATCAGGAACGAGCCGACGGGCGTCAGGTCGCGCCTGGTCGTGTAACCATAGAGCGACAGGGCGCCGAAGGCTGCGGCCGTGGCGAAGAAGGTCTGGGTGATGCTGGTGCCGGTGTAGACGAGGAAGATCGTCGACAGCGACAGGCCGACAAGGCCGGCATAGACCCAGAACGTGGTCTGCGCCGCCGCCACGCTCATCGACTGGATCCTGAACGACAGGAACATCACGGCAGCCAGAGGCGCCAGGATGACGACCCAGCGGAACGCACTTGCGTAGATGAGCTGGCCGAAGGCGGTCAGTTGGCCATCGCCCGTGACGGCGAGCTGGAACGCGCCCCAGGCGGCAAGGCCGGTGATGAGCAGGCCAAGCCCCATCAGGTTGTAGACTTTGATCATATAGGCCCTGAGGCCCTGATCGATATCGACGCGCGCGCCGGGGGCGGCGGACGTCTGGTAGTTGCGAATGGGATCAGCCATTGAAAATCCTCTGTTGCTTCTGCCCCGTCCGGTGACAGGTCCCCTGGAATGACCACTTTGGAAGTGACCCCTTTGGACCAGGCGCCGCTGGCAGGGGCTCCAGCATGCCTGCGCAAAATATGATGGTTCTTGACGTCAAGAACAAGACGGTAACCGCGTGCAACGCCGCGTGAGAAGGCAAAAGGCCGGTTTCCGGCCCTTCCGCGCGGCATTGTTACGAAGATTTAACGCGAGGGTCGATCTTCAGGGCGCGGTATCAGAGGTTGCGCAACACCGGCGCCGCCTTGTGGCCGAGCACCCGCCAGGTGCCGGCGAGGCCGATGCCGACGGTGACCGCCAGCGAGACGAGGATCGTCGCCACCGCCACTTGCGGCATGAAGTGCGACGGCAGCGTCATGATA
>NZ_RZSC01000705.1:0-3019 GCF_003998155.1 Mesorhizobium sp. M1E.F.Ca.ET.063.01.1.1 | reverse complement strand
ACCCCAACCTGCCGTCGAAGCAGTGGTTTCACCCCACGATCTGGTTTTATCTCTGGACCGGCCTGACGAAGCGCGTTTGGTAGGCTCGTTCAATCGGTCGCCCTGTATGTTACCGTCCTACAGGAAGTGAGTTCTGCCGATGTCCATCATGGCCCCTATCAATATTCTCGTCACCTCTGACGAACGTAAGATTCTTGAAGCTGCTGCCAGTCAAGCGCACACCAATCTCAGTGACTTCATCCGGCGCAAGGCCATTGAGGCAGCCGAAATGCAGGTGCTGGGCGGGCATGTTGTGACGATCCCGGCTGCCGATTGGGAAAAGTTCGAGGAGTGGGCAAAGTCCCCACCGACCGATCTCCCCGAACTGCGAAAGCTCGCTGAGTCACGGCCTGTGTGGCAGGACTGACATCTCCCCGGCCCCTTGCCATCGATGACGGAGACGCCGTCTCCCAATCCGGGCTCGCGACCTTTCGTTTGCGACCTCCAGCAGCGTCGCTTTTGAAGGCGCGCGCGTCGTCCCATAACAAGCGGCCCAAGGGCGCATGCGGCAATGCTCCAAACATCGAGGAGTTGAGAATTCATGGCCGATCTGATCGTCGTCTATTGGCGCGACATCCCCGCGCAGGTCATCGTCAAGAAGGGCCGGCAGAACGCCAAGCGCGAACTGCCGCTGCGCTTCACCGAGGCGATCGACATGTGCGCCATGCGCACCGGCGCCGGCGGCACAGACGACTACCTGGCCGAATGGCGCAAGGCCGATCCGGTTCCGGTCGGCGACGACATCGAAGCCGAGGTCGAGAAGGCTTACCAGGACCTCGACGCGAAATATGACCGTGAGCGGCTGGTCGCTCTGGTCAAGGCTGGCGGGAAAGAAAATGTCTGAGAAACAGCCGGCGGTCACCCAGGCCACTCTGGTCAAGAAGGCAGCGCCGAAGTCCGATTACAAGCCTGCCGACGTGTCGCCGCAGCGGCGGGTCCAGCGAACTTTTGCCGTGAGATTGTGGTCGATCCGGCACTCGCGATTGCTGGAATGGTTCTACAGCAGGTTCGCCGACGTCTTCCTGCTTTTGCATCCTTTGTGGAAAGGCATCGGCTATGGCCGCGTCGAGGCCCCGGTGAAGTTCGTCGAAAAGCGCGTCAAGGGCTTCATGTTTGACTGCCGCATGTGCGGCCAGTGCGTCCTCTCCTCCACTGGCATGTCGTGCCCAATGAACTGCCCGAAGCAGCTTCGCAACGGCCCCTGCGGCGGCGTGCGCGCCAATGGCAATTGCGAGGTCGAGCCGGACATGCCCTGCGTCTGGGTCAAGGCCTGGGAAGGCTCCCGCAACATGGTGCACGGCGACAAGATCCTCGACGTGCAGAAGCCGGTCGACCAGTCGCTGCGCGAAACCTCGGCCTGGCTCAGGGTGACGGCGCAGGCCGCGGCAGCTCGTGAAACGAACCAGAACCCCGGAGCTTCGGCATGATCGCCCGCCAGCGCGACGAGAACCCGGCCGGCATCCACCTGCCGCTCGATCCCCTGCCCGGCCACACTTCGCGCGGCCGGCTGGAGCGCGTGCTGCGCCGCGGCGAGTTCGCGGTGACGACCGAGCTCAACCCGCCCGACAGCGCCGACCCCGAAGACGTCTACAACCGCGCCAAGATCTTCGACGGCTGGGTCGACGCCATCAACGCGGTCGACGCGTCCGGCGCCAACTGCCACATGTCGTCGGTCGGCATCTGCGCGCTGCTCACCCGCATGGGCTATGCCCCGATCATGCAGATCGCCTGCCGCGACAAGAACCGCATCGCCATCCAGGGCGATGTGCTGGGCGGTGCTGCGATGGGCGTCGCCAACATGCTGTGCCTCACAGGCGACGGCGTCCAGGCCGGCGATCAGCCAGGCGCCAAGCCGGTGTTCGATCTCGATTCAATGTCGCTGCTCGAAACCATCCGCATCATGCGCGACAATGGCAGGTTCCTGTCCGGCCGCAAGCTGACGACACCGCCGCAGGTCTTCCTCGGTGCCGCGGTCAACCCCTTCGCGCCGCCTTACGATTTCCGCCCGATCCATCTCGGCAAGAAGATCGCCGCGGGCGCGCAGTTCGTGCAGACGCAATATTGCTTCGACGTGCCGATGTTCAAAGCCTTCATGCAGAGCGCGCGGGACTTGGGGCATACGGAAAAGGTCTTCATCCTGTGCGGCGTCGGGCCGCTCGCTTCCGCCAAGACGGCGAAATGGATCCGCTCCAATGTGCCGGGCATCCATATCCCCGACGCGGTGATCAAGCGGCTCGAAGGCGCGCAGGACCAGAAGAAGGAAGGGAAGCAGCTCTGCATCGACATCATCAACGAGGTGAAGGAAATTCCGGGCGTCGCCGGCGTCCATGTGATGGCCTACCGCCAGGAAGAGTATGTCGCCGAGATCGTCGATGAATCGGGCGTGCTGAAGGGCCGCCAGCCCTGGAAGCGCGAAATCCGCCGCGACGACCAGCTGGTTGCCGAGCGGCTCGACCACATATTGCACGACGAGATTACCGAAACCCAGGTGGATATGGTGAAGACCGCGCATTGACGGCGCGGCCGACACACATACGCTTGAACGAAATCAGATAACGATATAAAGAACTCTTTATATCCCGACGGAGAGATCGCATGACCCGCACCATCGTCGCCTCAGCCACCCGAGAAATCGTCATCGGCTTCGACCAGCCCTTCTGCGTGATCGGTGAGCGCATCAACCCGACCGGCCGCAAGAAGCTCGCCGCCGAAATGGTGGCCGGCAACTTCGAGACCGTCATCAAGGACGCGCTGGAGCAGGCCGCCTGCGGCGCCACCATGCTCGACGTCAATGCCGGCGTCACCTCGGTCAATCCGAATGAGACGGAGCCGGGCCTCTTGGTTCAGACACTGGAGATCGTCCAGGGACTGGTCGATCTGCCGCTGTCAATCGACAGTTCCGTCACCGCGGCGATCGAGGCTGGACTGAAGGTCGCCAAGGGCCGTCCGCTGGTCAACTCAGTAACCGGCGAGGAAGAAA
>NZ_RZSC01000704.1:0-3028 GCF_003998155.1 Mesorhizobium sp. M1E.F.Ca.ET.063.01.1.1 | reverse complement strand
ATCAATTACCGCGCGACGCCGGACTGGGACGGCAAGGTGCTGGAACTGACCGGCGGCCTCGGCGCCGACCTCGTCGTCGAGACAGGCGGCACCGCCACCTTCGCGTGTGCCGTCAACGCCACTGCGCCGGGCGGCACGCTGTTCACCATCGGCTTCGTCACCGGCGCCGAGGCGACCGTCAACCTGCTGCCGATCATCATCAAGGCGCTGAAGGTGGTGGGCAACAACACCGGATCGGTCTCCGACCTGCGCGACGCCGCCCGCGCCATCGGCGCCGCCGGCATCGAGCCGGTCGTCGACAAGGTGTTTTCACAGAACGAAGCGACCGAGGCCTACACCCACATGGCCGCCGGCGGGCTGCATTTCGGCAAATTGGTGTTCGGGTTGGAGTGGTAGGGAAGGCACCGACCGTAGGGGATCGGCGGCTCAATCCGCTTCGTCGCCCGAGCCCTTGCCGCAAGCGGCCAGCACCTTGCCGATCGCCGCGCCGGAGCCTTTCAGCGGAAAGCTCGCCTCGCCATATTTGGCAGCGCTGACTGTCGCCTCGCCTTTTCCCCGCAGCAGGGCGAGCAGCGGGTCGGCGGGGCCGGAAAGCTCGGCCGTGAAGTAGTTGTACATCGCTTCAAGGTCGAGCTTCCGCGTCACGATCTTGCCGCCGGCCTTGAAGGTGAAGGAGGCGTTGATGCCGGGCTCGAGTTGCCCGCCCGCGGCGCCGATATCATAGCTCAGTACTGGCTTGGCAAAGCAAGTCAGCATCAGATGCGCATCGCCCTTCGGCCCGCCGCAGACCGAAGCCGTCATCACGCTGCCGCCTTCGTCCTCCTCCATCTTGGCGGACCAGGCGCAGGAGGCGGCGTGAGCGGGGAGGGTGGTTGCAAGCGCCAGGATGATGGTTGCCGCTATGCTCTTCATGATGCTTCCCTCAGCATAGCGCAATCATACAGAGATTGGCGAAAGCGAGCGAGCGATTGATCTCCCCCGCAAGGGAGGAGATCGGCAGTTTCTACGCCGCCCCTAAATCAACTTCTCCAGCGTTATCGGCAGATCCCGCACCCGCTTCCCCGTCGCGTGGAACACCGCGTTGGCAATCGCGGGCGCGATGCCGACGATTGCCAGTTCGCCCACGCCCTTGCCGCCGAGGGCGGAGGAATGCGGGTCGGGGATGCCGACCGAGATGGTCTGGATGTCGGGAATGTCGGCATTGGTCGGCAGCATGTAGTCGGCGAAATTGCCGTTGACGATGCGGCCGTGGCGGCGGTCGACGATGCCTTCTTCCAAGAGCGCCTGGCCGATGCCCATGATGATGCCGCCCTTCCACTGGCTCTCCGCCAGCTTCGGGTTGTAGAGCCGGCCGGAATCCAGCGCCGACACCACGCGCGACACGCGCACAGTGCCGAAATCCTCGTCGACGCGCACCTCGACGAAATGCGCGCACCAGGAATGGCGCGAATAGTCGCCTTCGGTGTGCGGCAGCGCCGTGGCGATGGTGGTGTAGTTGTTGTAGCGCTGCTCCCGCGTGAAGCTCGCCGGAACGGTGTCGCCCCTGGCCTCGATCTTTTCGCGGCCGAGCATGCCCATCAGCTCGGCGATCGACAGCTCCGGCCCGTCGCCGCGCGGCGAGGCGACACGGCCGTCGTTCACGACAAGCGTGTTCGCCTGCAGCCCATGGAAGGGCGAGCGCGGATCGGAGAGCGCCAGCCCGATCAGCTCGTCCAGCGCCTGGCCCGCCGCCTTGTAGACGGCGCCGGTCATGACGCCGGCAAGCCGCGAGCCGCCGGTGACGCCCGCCCGCGCAAGGCGCGAGTCGCCGAGCTTCACCGACACCTTCCCCACCGGCACGCCGAGCGTCTCGGCGGCGGTCTGCGCCAGGATCGTGTAGGTGCCCTGGCCCATATCGATGGAGGAGCTTTCGACCTCGGCCGAGCCGTCTGCGGAGAGCCTCACCACCGCCTCGCCATAGGCGCGCCGCACCGGATAGGTGCCGGCCGCCACGCCCCAGCCGATGAGCTGGTGGCCGTCGCGCATCGAGCGCGGCTCGCGCGAACGCTTGGCCCAGCCGAAGGCGTCCGCCCCTGTTGCAAACGCCTCGCGAAGCTGGCGTGTCGACCACGCCTTCTTCGCTTCCGGATCCTGTTCGGCATAGTTGCGAAGCCGGATCTCCAGCGGATCCAGCCCAAGCTCATAAGCGAGCTCGTCGATGGCGCATTCGATGCCGAAGGCGCTGGGGTTCTCGCCCGGCGCGCGTTTGGCGCCCGGCACCACCGTGTTCACCCGCACCACATTCTGCTTAGAGGAGAAATTGGGCGTGGCGTACATGATCGAGGTGACGGAGCCGAGCGGCTCGACCCACATGCCGTCGACGGCAGTCTCGTTGACGCCGCGATGCACGATCGACTGGATGCGGCCCTCGCCGTCGGCGCCGATCGCCACCGTCTGGCGGGTTGCGGCGCGGCCGCCATAGGAGGTGAAGTTCTGCGGGCGGTTGAGCATCAGCTTCACCGGTCGGCCGAGCATTCTTGCCGCTGCCGCCGCCACCGCGCTGTGCGCCAGAGCCAGCGCCTTCGAGCCGAAGCCGCCACCGATATAGGGCGAGACCAGCCGCACATTCTCGAACGGCACGCCGAACCATTCGGCATAGGTGCGCGCCATGCCGTCGAGCCACTGGCTCGGCTCCCAGATGGTGAGTTCGTCGCCTTGCCAGCGCGCGATCAGCCCGTGCGGCTCCATCGCCGCCTGGAACTCGCGCTGCGTGTTGTAGGCCGCGCAGATGCGCACCGGCGCTTCGGCGAAGGCGGCCTGCGCGTCGCCCCATTCCTTGGTCATGGCGTCGATCGGGATGCCGTCGCCGGCCTTGCCGTCGCTAAGGTCGACGATGGCCGGCATCTCGTCATACCAGACCTTGACGAGTGCGGCCGCCGCCACCGCCTGCTCGAAGGTCTCGGCCACGACCGCCGCGACATGCTGGCCGGAAAAGGTGACCTCTCGGGCTAAAGGGCAGTAGGGTCCATCGGACGGTCGGTTGCCGAAC
>NZ_RZSC01000703.1:0-3028 GCF_003998155.1 Mesorhizobium sp. M1E.F.Ca.ET.063.01.1.1 | reverse complement strand
GGTTTTAGGAGCCGGCCCTGTCCCCGGGCCGGCTCCGCCTTTTTTCACTAGCCATTGAAACCCTGATAGAAGGTACTGTGCCAAGGCGCAGATTTCTGTTGCGGCCCACCTCTGCTACAACAAGAAGCAAAGAGAACCGGGGCATGGCGACAGTTCCAAGAGTTTGAGATCCGCAAGCACGCCAGCTACGGGAAGCACCAACATGCCGACAGAACCCCGGTCACCACGCTTGGCGGTCCTTATCGACGCCGACAACGCTTCCGCCAAGATCGTCGACGGCCTGTTCGAGGAAATAGCCAAGATTGGCGAGGCCAGCGTTCGACGCATCTACGGCGACTTCTCGAATGCACGGTCGAAGGGGTGGGCTGACGTCCTGTCAAAGCATGCAATCATTCCCCAGCAGCAGTTCGCTTATACGACTGGGAAAAACGCTTCCGATATCACACTGGTGATTGACGCGATGGACCTGCTTCACAGCGGTCGCTTCGACGGCTTTTGTTTGGTCTCTTCCGACAGCGATTTCACGCGGCTTGCTGCGCGCATACGCGAACAGGGTGTTGATGTATTCGGGTTTGGCGAACAGAAAACCCCGGAGAGTTTTCGGCAGGCATGTCGCCGTTTCGTCTATACAGAAAACCTTCTCCGAAGCGTAGGGGATACTCACGATGCTGCGCCGGTAAGAAAGCCGCTTCAAGCGCCGAGCGCTGCGACACCTATACTAAAGAAAGTCATTGGCCAGATGGAAAGCGAAGATGGCTGGGTGCGTCTTGGCACCTTCGGCCAGCAACTTTCAAATCTCTTCTCCGATTTCGACCCTCGCACCTATGGCTTCGGTAAATTGAGCGACCTTGTGAGGAAGACCGCTGCATTCGATATTGAAAATCCCAAAGGCGGTGCCATGCGAATACGGGTCAAAGTTGCCGCTAAAAAAGGGAAAAGCAAATCCGAGTGACATTGTCATGCTGGAGATCCCTGACGATCGCTGCGAACGCCACCGGCTGTTCATGGCCATCGACGAAAGCTTCAAGGCAGGCGACTTCGAGGCTCTCGGGAAGGCCCTGGGGGGCGCAGCGCGCTGGTTCGATGAGCGGATGCCGTTCGAGCTCGGCCTTGGCCATCCGCTGGAATACGCGATCTATTGGAGTCCGGCCGCCTTCATCGCAACCTTGCTCGACGCCGGCTCGAACCCGAACTACGAGGATCCTGCCGGCTTTCCTTCGCTCATCGCGGCGCTGTCGACGAAGCGGCCGGACAAGCTGGAGGTCGTCCGGCTCCTGCTGAAACATGGCGCCGACCCGAACATGCGCGGCGTGAACGACTGGACGCCGCTGCACTATGCGGTGTCGCTGCGCGACGCGGAAGCGATCCGCCTGCTGCTCGCGTCAGGTGCGGACCCGTCGCTCAGAACCCGCATCGATGATTATGAGACCGCCCTGGAAGGCGCGGACCAAGCCGGTTTCGAAGCGTGGGCGTCGCTGCTGCGCGACGCGATATCCCGGCGCGATTAAACGACCAAGCCGCGGCGCCAAATTGGGCCACTCAGGCCTCTTTCAATCCTGCCTTGAAGCGCTTGCCGTTGGCGACATAATGCGCGGCCGAGACGCGCAGCCTTTCGACCGCCGCATCGTCCAGCGCCCGGATCACCTTGGCTGGCGAGCCGACGATCAGCGAATTGTCCGGGAACACCTTGTTTTCCGTCACCAGGGCGCCCGCGCCGACCAGCGAATTGTTGCCGATCCTCGCGCCGTTGAGCACGACGGCGCCCATGCCGATCAGGCTGTTGTCGCCGATGGCGCAGCCATGCAGCAGGGCACGATGGCCAATGGTGCAGCCCTGTCCAATGGTGAGCGGATAGCCCGGATCGGTGTGCATGATCGTATGTTCCTGCACATTGGTGTCGGCACCGATCGTGATCGGCTCTCCATCGCCGCGGATGACGACACCGAACCAGAATCCGGCATTGCGTCCGACGTTGATATTGCCGATCAGCGTGGCGTCCGGTGCGATCCAGTTGGTTTCGACATCGTCGAATCGGGGCGCCTTTCCGTCGATCGCATAGATTGGCATTTTCGTCTCCGAATCGTCTCAGGCCGAGAATTCGGCCGAGCCTAATGCATGTCTCCCGAAAGTGTGCAGCGGTTTCGGGACAAAGACATGCTTAAAATCAAAGACCTAAAGACCGGTCGCCCATGAGGCAATGGTGATCAGCACTATGCCGAGGGCCAATGCCCAGGCGACCGCCGTGCAGCCACACGAAAGCAGCGCCAGCGTGCCGATGCGCCCCTCGCGCCGCGCAGCCAGCGCATCATTGGTGAGCATGAAAGGGCCGGCGCAGGCGGTTGCCGCAAGCGAGCGTGCGATATGGGCAGGCGACACATAGGGCTCGGCGAAGGCCAGCCGGCGGCCGGAGATGATCTCCATGGCCGAGCCGGCGAGGCCGCAGGCCGTCAGGCCGACCGCAAAAGCGTAGAGAGGGAGCAGCATGGGATCCATCTTTACCAACCGTTTACCATGAAACCGCACAGTCGTACCCATGCGCTGCAAGAGCCATGCCGCGCGAAGCTGTGCCACCTGAGGACAGGTGAGCGGATTGGGAATCGCGATGAGAGAGGCAACCGCCGCCGAAAGCCCGGACTTCGAGGTCGTCGACTCGACCTTGATGAAGCGGGTCTTCTACGCTTTCGCTGCGCTGGCCCTGCTTTCGGTGGCAATCAGCGTCGGCGGCAAATGGCTTGGGCGATCGATCGCCATGGCCGGCTATACCGACGACACGACCGTCCGACAGGTCGTCATGGGCAACAATTTGATCAGCGTGCCGGCCAATTTCATCCGCTTCGACCAGGCAAGGCGCGACGGCATCGCCTCACGCCTCGATCTCTATCTGCGCTATCCCGAGATGGACGGCTACAGCGCCGCCGCGCGCGACGATTTCAACCATACCCGCGCCGCCAAGAAGATCGTCTTCCTGTCGTTCGAGCCGCGGATGATGTCGCGCGACATGAGCGGCCGCTTCGCGCCGATCTACAGC
>NZ_RZSC01000702.1:0-3038 GCF_003998155.1 Mesorhizobium sp. M1E.F.Ca.ET.063.01.1.1 | reverse complement strand
ATCCTGTTCTGGGCGGCCTCGCGCGGCCACCACGCCGATGTCGGCGGCACGGCGCCCGGCTCGATGACGCCTTTGGCCACCACCGTCGATGAGGAGGGGGTGCTGTTCGACAATTTCCGCATCGTCGATCGCGGCCGCTTCCGCGAGAAGGAGCTCGAGGCGCTCCTCACCGATCATCCCTACCCTGCCCGCAATCCCGCCCAGAACATCGCCGACCTCAAGGCGCAGATCGCCGCCAACGAAAAGGGCGTGGCGGAGCTGCGCAAGATGGTCGCGCATTTCGGCCTCGATGTCGTCGAGGCCTATATGGGCCATGTCCAGGACAATGCCGCAGAGAGCGTGCGCCGCGTGCTGGAACGACTGCCCGACACCTCGGTCTACGAATACCCGACCGATACCGGCCAGGTGATCAAGGTCAGCATCGCCGTCGAGCGCGACAAGCGCGAGGCGACGGTCGACTTCACCGGCACGTCGCCGGTCATGAAGAACAATTTCAACGCGCCGGAACCAGTCGCCCGCGCCGCCGTGCTCTACGCCTTCCGCGTCATGGTCGAGGACATGATTCCGATGAACGCAGGCTGCCTGAGGCCGATCAACATCGTCATTCCCGACGGCTGCATGCTCAAACCGTCCTACCCCGCCGCCGTGGTTGCCGGCAATGTCGAGACATCGCAGCACGTCACCAACGCGCTCTTCGGCGCCATGGGCGCGATGGCCAATGCGCAAGGCACGATGAACAATCTCACCTTCGGCAACCACCAGTACCAATATTACGAGACGATCTGCTCAGGCTCGCCGGCCGGGCGCATGAATTCGGGCCGCGGCTTTGCCGGCACCTCCGGCGTCCACACCCACATGACCAATTCGCGGCTTACCGATCCCGAGGTGCTGGAACTGCGCTTCCCGGTGGTGCTCGAGGACTTCCACATCCGCGAAGGCTCGGGCGGCAAGGGCAAATGGAACGCCGGCGACGGCACCAAGCGCACCATCCGCTTCCTGGAAAGGATGGAATGCGCCATCCTGTCCTCGCACCGCAACCGGCCGCCCCAGGGTCTGGATGGCGGCGGCGATGGCGAGGCAGGCTCGACCAAAATCAGGCGCAACGATGGATCGATCGACGTGCTGAAGGCATGCGACCAGACGACGCTCGATGCCGGCGAGGCCGTCATCGTCACCACGCCGACGCCCGGCGGGTTCGGCAAGGCCTGATGCATGTCGCCCAAAAGTGTGCAGCGGTTTTGGAAAAACGACATGCATGAAAACAATGACTAAGGCGCGTCGCCCGAGTCAGGTCCAGCACGACGCGCTTTAACGTCAACAGCCTGTCACCCGCCTGTCACAACGCTGCGCTACCCGCTTGCGCCAACGCAACTGGGAATCACCTTGCCATGACGGATGTTTCCGGAGAACTCGTTTATCGCCGTGGCAAGGAAGTTGGAAAAGCGGTCTATCAGAACCGCGCCCTGTCGAAGGACGGCATTTCCGAGCGGCTTTTTGCTTTCCTGTTTTCCGGCCTCGTCTACCCGCAGATCTGGGAAGACCCGGATGTCGACATGGACGCCATGCAGCTCGGCGCCGGGCATCGCGTCGTCACGATCGCGTCAGGCGGCTGCAACATTCTGGCCTATCTCACCCGCTCGCCGGCCCGCGTCGATGCCGTCGACCTCAACGCCGCGCATATCGCGCTGAACCGCATGAAGCTGGAAGCGGTTCGCCATCTGCCGTCGCAGGGCGACCTGTTCCGCTTCTTCGGCGCCGCCGACACCAGCCACAATTCGGAAGCCTATGACCGCTTCATCGCGCCGCATCTCGATCCGGTCAGCCGCCACTACTGGGAGCGCAGGAACTGGCGCGGCCGCCGCCGCATCGGCGTCTTCGACCGCAACTTCTATCAGACCGGCCTGCTCGGCCTCTTCATCGCCATGGGCCATCGCGTCGCAAAACTGTTCGGTGTCGATCCGGCCGGCATCATGAAGGCCGAGAACATCGGCGAACAGCGTCGCTTCTTCAACGAGGAGCTGGCGCCGGTCTTCGACAAGAAGCTTTTGCGTTGGGCGACTTCGCGCAAGGCTTCGCTGTTCGGCCTCGGCATCCCGCCGGCCCAGTACGATTCGCTGATCACCTCCGGTGACGGCTCGATGGCGAGCGTCTTGAAGGCGCGGCTGGAAAAGCTCGCCTGCGATTTCCCGCTGAAGAACAACTATTTCGCCTGGCAGGCCTTTGCCCGCCGCTACCCGGAGCCGGGCGAGGCAGCCCTGCCTGCCTATCTGGAACAGCGCAACTATAAGACGATCCGCGCCAACATCGATCGCGTTGGCATCCACCACGCCAACCTGGTCAAGTTCCTCGCCGCCAAGGATGCGGGTTCTGTCGACCGCTTTGTCCTGCTCGACGCGCAGGACTGGATGACCGACGATCAGCTCAACGCGCTGTGGACCGAGATCACCCGTACTGCTTCGGTCGGTGCCCGCGTCATCTTCCGCACCGCCGCCGAGCCCAGCCTGTTGCCG
Organism: Mesorhizobium sp. M1E.F.Ca.ET.063.01.1.1; assembly: GCF_003998155.1. Classification (NCBI taxonomy): domain Bacteria; kingdom Pseudomonadati; phylum Pseudomonadota; class Alphaproteobacteria; order Hyphomicrobiales; family Phyllobacteriaceae; genus Mesorhizobium; species Mesorhizobium sp. M1E.F.Ca.ET.063.01.1.1. The sequence goes on along the minus strand of NZ_RZSC01000702.1, from coordinate 528 downwards.
GGCCGCGTCTCCAACTCGCTGCTCGACCAGTGGCACTATGAGAACGAGGCCTCGCGCGAATTTTCCGCCAAGGACCGCTCGGCCATCTATGGCGGCTTCCATCTTTATGTGAAGCGCGCCGCATGAGCACGACGGAGCTGCCGGCCAGCCATGCCGAACTGATGGATGGCGTCTATCGCTGGCAGCGCCATATCTACGACTTCACCCGCAAATACTACCTGCTCGGCCGCGACCGGCTGATTGCGGGGCTCGACGTGCCGCAAGGCGGCACAGTGCTCGAGCTCGGCTGCGGCACCGGCCGCAACATCGTGCTTGCCGCCCGCCGCTATCCGGACGCCCACTTCTTCGGCCTCGATATCTCCGCCGAGATGCTGGAGACGGCGAACGCAGCGATGGCTCGCGAAGGTCTCGCGGCCCGCGTCACTCTCGCGCGAGGCGACGCCACCGACTTCGACGCCAAAGCGCTCTTCGGCACGGCGCGGTTTGACCGCGTCTTCGTGTCCTATTCGCTGTCGATGATCCCTGGTT
>NZ_RZSC01000701.1:0-3045 GCF_003998155.1 Mesorhizobium sp. M1E.F.Ca.ET.063.01.1.1 | reverse complement strand
GTCGAGCAACTGCTCGACCGAGGCGTAGAAGGCGTCGAGATCGGCATGCAGGATGGTGGCGGCATCCATGGCGGGCATCGCGCGCTTCCGTTCCCATCGTGCGGCGTTGCAGCATTAGCTGCATCTTTTGTAAGGGATGTTTGCCAAACAAAAAGAGAACAAAAGAGGTCTACTGTCAAGCCGCCACGCCAAACCGTGCAAACCTCCACAATCCGGCGCAACCGGAAGGTTTGTGCGGTTGCGGTGGTAATCTCTCCTTGAGGGGCAATGGCCGCGAAGCGGCCAGAGGGCTTGTCTCGCGTTGAGCGCCAACTTTCGCGCCAAATGGCGTCTCGCGACGACCCTCTGTTCTACGGCGACACCTCAAGGAGGGAGATTGGCAGTGCCATCTTATGCCGGCTTGGCGTATTGCTCGGCGCTGAGCACCTCGATGCACTGGAACGGCTGATTGCCTTCCACCCAGGCGTCGTGGCCGGGCGGAATGGTGTAGGACGTGCCGGCCTCGAAGGCCTTCTGCGTCCCGTCGTTCATGCGCACGGTGATCGTTCCGGACACGACGTAGCCGACATGCGAGACCTGGCAGCTATCGGTCTTGACCACCGGTTTCACGCATTCCGACCACTTCCAGCCCGGCTGCATGTTCAGCCGCCCGAGCGTGAAGCCCGGCAGCCGCACGATTTCGACACGTGTCTTGGCGGGCGAGCGAACCTCGTCGGGATTGTTGTGCGACTTGGATTCGAGTTTGGTGACGTTCATTGGAGCTTCGGCCATGGCATCCCCCCATATTCCATGAGTCCAAGCGGAACCTGACGCCGCGATCGTCGGCGACCGCTGTCCGATTCATACGCCTTTCAATCCGGGATTGCTAATTTAAATGCAAAGACAAGCAGTCGCGGCCCGGGAAAAAAGGCCCGCGTCTTCCGAGGAAGCGCGCGGGCCGAAGCTGGAGTAGCCTTTTAATCAACGCGTTCGCCGGCCAACTGGTTGCGCCTGCCCGCGCGGCCAGGGCGGGACCGGGAGGCGAATGGCCCGGCCCTGGGGCTGCGGTCCCTCGCGCCGGCGGGACTGAGGTCCCACCTTGCAGCGCAGAGGCCCGAATGGCGGATTTCTTGAAACAAGTGCGGCGGCAGTTCATTGGCTCGGAGGCCGTCGAAAAAAGTCCCTTCATCGGCGGCTGACGGAGCGCCCGCCATTTCCTGCGATGTGGCGGGCAGCTCCACAGCAATTCCAGGAAAAGTGCGTAGCGGTTTTCCGTCCGGAATTGCGACGAACAAACAGAGCAATTCCAGGAAAAGTGCGTAGCGGTTTTCCGTCCGGAATTGCGACGAACAAACAGAGCAATTCCAGGAAAAGTGCGTAGCGATTTTCCGTCCGGAATTGCGTACAGCAAATGGTTAGAGCAGTTGAGCGAACTACCCCAGGGAGATATCCGTGCAGCCCGGCGAGTTATCGCGAACCTATTCGTCGGCCTTCTGCTGGCAGCAGTGACCGCAGGCATCTTCCTCGTCTTCGGCAGGCCGCTCTGGCCGGAGCGACGGGCGCAGATGGTCATCCTGCTTCCGGTCGATCCGACCCGACCGGATCCGCGCGCGGCGCCTGCTTCGAGCCTTGCCTGCCGCCCCGCTTCGATCTCAGCCGCGCGCCGCGGAGACCGCCGTCCAGTTCGTGAGCTGGAACCCGATCGTGCATCCCGCCGTTGATTGCTTCGAAGGGATGGCGCTGGCGGAGGCCGTCATGGACAGTTTCGAACTCATCGATCTTCTTTGCATCGTCGACGCCTGCGCGAGCGATCGCTCGGCCGGGCGTCTTATCTCAATGTCGAAAGCCGTCGAGGAACTGCGCGTCTTGACCGGCGACTTCGTCTCGTCGGACGAGGCGGCTGCGAACGCCTTGAGCCAGGTGGCGCTGAAACGCGGTTGCGCGGTGCTCTTCGACGAACAGCCGGGCGCCGATATCGTGGGCGAGCTGTGATCTCCCCCGGAGGGGATATTGGCGCTCACTTCACCAGCTTGATCATCCTGCCGGCGTACATCTCGCGGTTGCCGAGTTCGGCCGCGCAGTCTGCCTTCACGGCCGAGGTTCCCGTCATCTGCACGATATTGCCGACCACCCGCAGGCAACTGCCTTGCGCATTCATGTCCGAATTGCCGGTATAGGTGATCGTCGCGTCGGGCGCATAGATGAAGCCGCTCACCACGGAACCCGCTCCGCCGTTCAGCGTCAGCGCCGAGGTGTTGCCGTGGTCCTGGAAGATGGTGATGCCGGCATAGGGACCGCTGGTCGGAGGCGAGAGGTTCACCTGCTCGTTGGCGTTGATGTAGAGCTGCGAGCCTTCCATCAGGAAGATCGTGACGCCCTGGCCGGTGAGGCTGCCGTTGCCGCCGGGCTTTATGGTGACGCCGCGCAGGATGTAGACGCCCGGCTCGAGTGTGATCTTTCCCGACCAGGTCTTGTCGCAATAGGTGCCGGGCGAGAGCGTGACCGTCTTGCCGTTGGGCATCGTCTGGCAGAGCCCGTAGGCGGGCGGGGTGACGTTGGCCAGCGGATCGAAGGACGCATACTGGTTTTCCTTCGGCGCGCCGCAGGAAAGGGTGGCATTGGGCGGCGTAAGCCCCGCTGTGGCGCCGACCGTCGAGACGCATCCGGCGCTGACTATGGCAGAGCCGCCCCGGTTGACGGCGTCGGCCGCGTCCGAATTGGCAGCGATCACGCAGCCGTCCATCGCGACGTTGGTCGAGCCCTGCAGGTCGACGGCGTTGTCGGCGTGTGGATCGAGCGCAAGCACGCACGCTTGCGCCCCGGGTTTGATCTCGACGGAGGCGGAGCGGATCGCCTGCCAGGCAGGCGCGCCGCTGATGAAAGCCGGGCGGCTGATGCTGGACGACAGTGAAATGGTATAGGCGCTCGGATCGCCGCTGGCAGTGACCTGGAAGGCGTCGACGCTGCCCGAATATTCCTGCGCGTCGGCGGCGCTCATGTTGGCCGCGAAGAACATCTGGCCGAGCTGCCGCATGTCGCCGGCCGACATCTGCGGCTGGTATTTCG
>NZ_RZSC01000700.1:0-3045 GCF_003998155.1 Mesorhizobium sp. M1E.F.Ca.ET.063.01.1.1 | reverse complement strand
CTCCTGGGCCGACCTGATGATCCTCGCCGGCAACGTCGCGCTGGAATCGATGGGCTTCAAGACTTTCGGCTTCGCCGGCGGCCGCGCCGACGTTTGGGAACCGGAGCAGGACGTCGACTGGGGTTCCGAAACCAAATGGCTCGACGACGAGCGCTATTCTGGCGATCGCGAACTGCGCGGCCATCTCGGCGCGGTGCAGATGGGCCTGATCTACGTCAACCCGGAGGGGCCGAACGGCAAGCCGGATCCGGTTGCGGCCGCGCGCGACATCCGCGAGACCTTCCGCCGCATGGCCATGAACGACGAGGAGACCGTGGCGCTGATCGCCGGCGGCCACACCTTCGGCAAGACCCACGGCGCCGGCGATGCCGCCCTGGTCGGCGCGGAGCCGGAAGGCGCCGGCATCGAGGCGCAGGGCCTCGGCTGGTCGAGCAAATATGCCACCGGCATTGCCGGCGACGCCATCACCTCTGGCCTCGAAGTGACCTGGACCACGACGCCGACCAAGTGGAGCAACAACTTCTTCGACAACCTCTTCGATTATGAATGGGAGCTGACGAAAAGCCCGGCTGGCGCCAACCAGTGGACGCCGAAGGGCGGCGCCGGCGCCGACACGGTTCCGGACGCGCACAATGCCTCGAAGCGCCATGCGCCGGCCATGCTCACCACCGACCTCTCGCTGCGCTTCGATCCAGCCTACGAGAAGATCTCGCGGCGCTTCCACCAGCATCCCGATCAGTTCGCCGACGCCTTCGCCCGCGCCTGGTTCAAGCTGACCCACCGCGACATGGGCCCGGTGGTACGCTATCTCGGCCCGCTCGTGCCGAAGGAAGAGCTGATCTGGCAAGATCCGATCCCGGCGATCGACCATGAGCTGGTGAGCGAACAGGATATCGCCGCGCTGAAGGCGAAAATCCTGGCCACCGGCCTCTCGGTGTCCGAGCTGGTCTCGACCGCCTGGGCCTCGGCCTCGACCTTCCGCGGTTCCGACAAGCGCGGCGGCGCCAATGGCGCGCGCATCCGCCTTGAGCCGCAGAAGGATTGGGACGTCAACCAGCCGGCTCAGTTGTCCAAGGTGCTGGAGAAGCTCGAAGCCATCCAGAAGGAGTTCAACGCGGCGCAGTCTGGCGACAAGAAGGTCTCGCTGGCCGACCTCGTCGTGCTTGGCGGCGTCGCCGCGGTCGAGAAGGCGGCGAAGGACGGCGGCCATGAGATGAAGGTGCCGTTCACGCCCGGCCGCATGGACGCCTCGCAGGAGCAGACGGATGTCGAGTCGTTCGCAGCGCTGGAGCCGAAGGTCGACGGCTTCCGCAACTATGCCCGCGGCAAGCTGCCGATGTCGGTCGAGGCGATGCTTGTCGACCGGGCGCAGCTCCTGACGCTGACGGCGCCGGAAATGACGGTGCTGGTCGGCGGCCTGCGCGTGCTCGGCGCCAACGCAGGTGGCTCCAAGCACGGTGTCTTCACCGACAAGCCCGGCACGCTGACCAACGACTTCTTCGTCAACCTGCTCAGCATGGCGACCATATGGGGTCCGGCTGCGGGTTCCGAGCCGGGCTCGGACGAGGTCTACGAGGCGCGCGACCGCAAGACCAAGGCGGTCAAGTGGACCGGCACCCGCGCCGACCTGATCTTCGGCTCGCACGCGCAGCTGCGTGCTTTTGCCGAGGTCTACGGCTCGGCCGACGCCAAGCAGAAGTTCGTCAAGGACTTCGTCAAGGCGTGGACGAAAGTGATGAACCTCGATCGCTTCGAGATCGCCGCGAAGTAAGGGCTCATCCTCCCAGGTGAAAAGGCGCGGGCATGACCCGCGCCTTTTTGCGTTGAATTCAATAAAGCTCAGTCCTTTTCGAAGATGCCGGCCTTGGCTACGACGCCGGCGATCGCCCCGCCGATCAGCGGCGCGACGATGAACAGCCAGAGCTGACTGAGCGCGGCTCCGCCCGAAAACAGCGCCGGGCCGATCGAGCGGGCAGGTTTCACCGAGGTGCCGGTCACCGGGATCATGGCGAAGTGAATTCCTGCCAGCGTCAGGCCGATGACCAGGCCCGCAAAGGCCGTCGTGTGCTTGGCGTTGGTGACGCCGAGGATCGCCGTGACGAAGGTGAAGGTGCCGATCAGCTCCCACAGGAAGGCCGAGCTCATGCCCCATTTCGCCTCGTCCCAGCCATTGGCGCCGAAACCGCCGGTGTGGCCGCCGGCCTGGCCGGTGACGATGATCCACAGCGCCAGCGACGCGATGATGGCGCCGATGATCTGCGCGATCCAGTAAGGGACGACATCCTTGGCTGGCATCCGTCCCGCAAGGAACACGCCGAGCGTCACCGCCGGGTTGAGATGCGCGCCCGAGATCGGGCCGATCGCATAGGCCGCGGCGATCAGGCCGATGCCGAACGCCAGGCCGATGCCCTCCTGGCCGAGCGGCAGCGCGCCGCCGAGACCGCCCGTGACCACGGAGGCCGTGCCGATGAACACCAACAAGAACGTGCCTAGAACTTCTGCCAAATAAGTCTTCATTGCCCTCTCCTCGTAAGGATCCGCCAAACCGCGTTTCCCGCGCCGCGAATCACAGGCGAAAGAGTATTCCTGGCGGCAAAACTTGGAAAGCTGAGAGGTTAAGCCAGGAGACTTGCTTGTATCCGCCAACCGAAACATTAGACACCTTTCATGTTTCGGTCGATTTGTTCTTGTTTTCCGCCGGCGGTCGACTGCTTCGAAAAAAGCGTTCCGTTTTTCGCTCTCAGGATGGCATTGCGCAGATCGTTTTGGCCTCATCGCAACAGAACTGTTTCAATCTGGGCAGGAAAAGCTCTATGAGCAGGGCCGAAAGCAACGGTTGACGGAAGCAGGAATGAGACTGGGCGGAAGGCTAGCGGCGGCCATCGAAGTTCTGGAAGACATCGGCCGGCGGCACCGCCCGGTGGCCGACGCCTTGCGCGACTGGGGCCTGTCGCACCGCTTCGCCGGCGGCGGCGACAGAGCGGCGATCGGCAACATCGTCTACGACGCGCTGCGCCGTCTGGCCCCATTCGAGCAGCAGCGCGC
>NZ_RZSC01000006.1:0-41202 GCF_003998155.1 Mesorhizobium sp. M1E.F.Ca.ET.063.01.1.1 | reverse complement strand
GGAGACGCCTTCGGCACCATCGTCTACAATGGCGCCAAGCAGGCAGCGGCCGATCTCGGGCCGAAGGTCGACTACATCTTTTCCGGTTGGGACGTCGAAAAGATGGTGCAGCAATTGCGCGAGGCGGTCGCCGTCAAGCCCCAGGGCATCGCCATGATGGGCCATCCGGGCGACGCGGCGATCATGCCGCTGGCCGAACAGGCGCATAAGGACGGCATCAAGATGATGTACCAGAACGTTCCGGTGCCGACGGTGGTGGCGGCGTTCGGGGGCGGTTATGTCGGCGCGCAGCAGGAACAGCAGGGGCGCGCGCTCGGCGCCGAGGCGTTCAAGCTGGCCGGGCTGAAAACCGGCGACAAGGCGATCATGATCGGCCCGTTCGAGAATGAAAGCCGCGGTGCGCGCGAGCGTGGGACGGTCGCCGCGCTGAAGGAGGCCGGCGTCGATGTCGTTCAGATCAGTTCGCAAACCGAATGGGCAGCCGATCCCAATCTCGCGATCCCGCCGATCACTGCCGCGCTGCTCAACAATCCCGGCGTCAAGGCGGTCGGCTATCCCGGCGGGCAGATGCTCGGCAATGTCGCCACCTACATGCAGGCGGCGGGCAGGAAGCCTGGCGACATCTTCAATTTCGGCTTCGACACCAGCCCGCAGATCGTCGAGGCCTTCAAGGGTGGCTGGGTGCAACTGACGGCCGACCAGCAGCCGTTCATGCAGGGCTACCTGCCGATCCTCAGCCTTTGCCAGCAGGTGGTGCTGGGGCTGGCGCCCATGAATGTCGACACCGGCGCCGGCTTCGTCACACCGCAGAACTACCAGATCGTCTCAGAGCTCGCCAAGCAGGCGCTGCGCTGACCTCCCAAGCCGCCGGCCAGAGATCGAGCCCGGCGCCCGCAGGACCCGGCAGACAGATCGTAAAGCCAAGACTGCCATGCCGAGCGCGTTAAGCTGCTGCCTAAGGCATTAGAACGGCGGAGGGCCGCCCGGTGGGGGCATTGGCGGGCGGCCAACACCGGGAGGCGCGCTGAACCGAGGCGGGCCGGCCAAACCCCTAGGCTGTGGACCATGCGGCCGGAATTGTGATCCGGGGGGCACAACACCCGGGCGCCGCGGGCCAATGCCGCGAGGCTGGTGGCCCGGCAAGGCACGAGGACCGTGCCGATGCGGAATGTCACCTCTCCCCGACAGGCTTCTGCCGTGCGGGCCGACACGCGGCCCTGGCTGAGACATTCCTGGCAGGGAATTTACGCGGTTCCCGCCCGGCATTCTTGGCCCCGCCGCAGGCATCCCCGGAACGCCCGGGTTTCCAGCTTTGAGGTTTTCCAGCCTGGTTCCCCCAACGGTCGGGAACGAGCGGCTAAGCGGGGTCTCTCCTCCATGCGGATTGAGGCCCGCCGCTCTTTCAGTCAGACTGTTGCTGCCGTCCGCCTTCAGGTCCCGCACCAGCGTGTTTTGATCGAGCCTACCCAAATTCGATCGATCAAAAGATATCCTGGAGCTGTCGACCTTGGCCCAATCGACCTGGTTTAAACTTATGTTGCCGCTGAAGTTTCGATCGTTGAAGCAGTAGTTACATTTGATTTCGACATCCCTCCCCCAGGATCCATAGCCACTCCAGGTCTCACCCTCGTACCAATCGATCGCTGCAGCCCAAGCGGCCCCTGTGAAATAAGCGGCGTAGTAAGTTGCCGTGGGGTCATAGTAAGATGAGTAAGAACCGGAGTTGTAACTTACTCCTTCCGATCCGCCGGTGGATGCGTAGAGCTCTTCGGAGCGGTAGACGGGGATATAGATCTTGTCAGCATGGGCCGGGGTGATCGTGACTCTTTCACGCTTCTGGACGATCACGTTTTTGTCGTCGCTCTTGATGATCCCCTTGGCGACCGCCGTTCGACGCAATTTCTGGATGGCCTCAAGCAGGTCCTTTTGCTGATAGGCCACCGCGTCCCCCATCTGTTGAGTCCACTTGAGATCTTCGCTCATCATCCTGATGATCTCGGGATAGTTCAAAAGGGATATGATACTCCCGTCCCAGCTTTTGTCGGGCTTCGCCTCCGGCTGGGTGCCGACCAGGTCAAGATACCTTTGGGCCTGAACGATCTGCAGAGGATGCAGGGACGCCGCTGCAATCGCAGCGACCAGTTCATCGGGATAGAGCGCGATGCGCGCCACTAGCACCTCCATCTGCGGCTCGTTCAGCGGCTCGCGCTGAACGGTGCGCACAGAGGCGCTTTGCTCCTGCGCGTGTGCAAGGAATGGGGTATTTGCCGAAATCACCAGTGCCAGCAACAACGCTCGCAGCAAGCGTGGGCGAGCGTTGTTACCTGCTCGCCCACGCGACCCTAAAAATCCCAGCCAAGCAGGCTGTATACAAAAGAACTTCGTCATGGAATTTCCCTTAACGCTCAGCCCAGGCCAGCCAATCCACGAACAGTGAGCGAGCACACAGGTGCGGCCCTCAACCGGATTGGCAGGTTGATTGCTAGGGCCAAGCCGGAATTAACTTTCGTGATCACCGATCCTTCATGGAACTAGGATTCCGCGACACGGGATTACAGGCCGCGAAGATCGAACCCGGCGTTCTGGAGAGCCGAACGCGCAGGGGCGGTCAGCGATAGAGCTTGTTTAGAAACACGTGCACGCGAACTGACAACGCGCGAGGTGATCTCGTTTGGCGCGTTTGTCGCCTTCGACATCCACGCGTGATGCGCCGCAGCATCGATTTCCTTATCCAAGCACCTGCTAATGGTGCTATCGTCCATGTCGCCCGCACTGCCGGCCTAAAGTCCCCAAACCCCTAAGTCCCCCGCCGGCTGCGAATTGGGGACCGGTCATCTGGTCGATGGCTGGTCCCCTCCTCTCCATGTGCCGTGCCCTTGGCAGGCGGCTGTCGCTTAGCTGTCCTCCGTGGAAAGGCGCGGGCCAGGGGCTGGTGCCGGTAGACGTTGGCCTCATCTTTTTGGCCTGTTGCCAAGGAGTAGCTAACCCTCAAATCCCTGAATGACGTCGAACTATGCGGCCCAACGATCTATCTTGGCGAAGTCGAGCGGGCTCCGGTCGAAACCCGGCAAAGAGCAATGGGCAAAAAGCGTTTGGCGCGTGACAGCTATCCCTGCCCGTTTGCCCAAGCTCCTCGTCAGAAGCTGGAACCGCCGTCCGCCACTGGGGCCGCACCTGTGGAAAGTAACCGCTTGTTCACCATAAGCCGGCAATCTGATTGAAGGCGACCCAATCACGCCTGAACCTCAGTATGCGCCACCGATGTGGCGTACCCGCCCGAGTGCCGACGGTCGACGTTTTCAAGTACCCATTCCCCAACAGTATACGTCGGCCGCCAGTTCGATAGCCAATGTCGTGGCGCTTCGCCGCGATCATCGTTCCTCATGCGAGGGAACCGTTTCCCGCCTCGAGCTCATCGAACAAAACCGCCGGCTCATAGAGGATGAAATCCTTGTGAGCGCACCCGAGCTAACTGCTGCGCCTGGCAAGGCATGGCAAATACGCTCATTAGTTCGTGAGCACGGCAAGATGTCTGCAACCAAGCGATCGACCTTGCCGCAGGCGTGGGAAGGCAGATCGTGGGGTTACGCTGCCAGATTTCACGCGTGTACCTGCCGGAATGAATGAATTGACGTTACTCAGAAATTGATACCGAGCTGCGCGCCCACTACCACCGCGTTTTTGACAGCGTCGGTGCCTCCCGGATGCATGATATATTGAACGTCTGGCTGGACAAACATCGCACCGTTCCTCACGTCGAACCGGTAGGTGGCCTCCAGAACGCTCTCACGGCCTTGACCGCCGATCGGGCCCGGCAATTGCCCGTCGCGTTGAGCCTGGCGCAGGTCGTCACTGAAGCGACCGTATGCAAAGCCTAGGCTAATTGCGTCTCGCGGTCGGCTATCAATGAAGCCGCGCGCCGAAATACCCGCCGTGAAAAAAGCTGATAACGGCTGCTTGTTGGGACTAGGCGCCACCGTAAACGAACCGAACACACCGAGGCCACGATTGCTGCCTGGAGCGCCGAACGGTACAATCACTTGGTCGAAAATGCCGTAAAAGCCCCAGCTTCCCCGAACCGGATCGCCCGACTGGAACTCCGTAAGCCGATTGCCATCATACCAGGCTCCGAGCTTGTAATTTCCTAGGAATTGGCTGTCGCCCGGCTGTCCATTGATCTGATAACCAACCTCGGCCATCGCAAAAGCCGGCCCGTGCATAGAAAAGTCGAGACCGTGGTGCTCGTCGGCGCGCACCTCTTGATCGCCATTGTACACGGCGCCCATGATATAGCTGCGCGGCGTCGGCTTGAACTTGGCCAACGCTCCCCAAGCCCCTGTATAGGCGCTAATTCCTGGTGCATCCAACAGGATGCCGAATGGGTTGCCGCAAAAGGCGTTGGATACCATACCGCAGCTGTAGGCTGAAACCATGAAGTCATCGGTCGCGGCGAAGCGTCCAAGACGAAGCTCGAGGCGGTCGTCGAACAGCTGCTGCTGATAGGAAAGATCGATCAGTCGCCAGGTTTGGAATCCGTATATCTGCTGTGCGCTGAAGACGTTTCCTACATAATCCGCGGACAGGCTTCGACCCCATCGCTCGGAGGTCGACATGAAGAGCGAGCCGCCGCTTATCCCCGCGATGTGGTCGAGGTCAGCCAAGAGGCTAAGCTCGACGCTTGTCGGTGCGGTTACACCCTTGGAACGGCCGCCACTCGGATTGCCCGCTAAGTCGGTAACCATGCCTAAATTTGCTGTGATTCCGGCGTTTTCGAGTGTTTGCCGCAGCCCGCCCCAGTCACCCAACATGTGGTCGGCCGGCAACACGAGTTGGAAGACGCGGCTTGTGGGGTCGATCGAGTTCGTGTCGGTGGCACTGCTGCTGCGAGCAGGGTCCTGAGCCGAAGCTGCCGACGCGGAGAAAATGAGCGCGAGCGCAAGAAGGCAGCCCCTCATACAGCAACCTCCACAATCTTGCGCCGATCATCCCATCGGCGAAGATTCTCGCAGAGATGGAGCGCGATGCGCGCCACCATCACGTTCATCTGCGTTTCGTCCAGCGGCTCACGCTGAACGCCGCGGGGAGAGGCGCTTTGCTCCTGCGCGTGTGCAAGGAATGGGGTATTTGCCGAAATAACCGGTGGCAGCAACAACGCCCGCAGCAAGCGTGGGCGAGCGTTGTTAGCTGCCCGCCCACGCGACCTTAAAAATCCCAGCCAATCAGGCCGTATAGAAAAGAACTTCGTCATGGAATTTCCTTGGTGCTCAGCGCAGGCCGGTCAGTCCACGAACATTGCGCGAGCACCACAGGTGCGGCCCTCAACCGTATTGGCGCATTGATTACTAGGCCAAGCCGAACTCAACTTTCGTGATCACCGGTCCTTCATCAAAGTAGGATCGAGCGACAGGGGATCACAGGCTGCGAAGATCGAACCCGGAGTTCTTGAGAGCCGAACGCGCAGAGGCGGTCAGCAATCGATCTTGCTGCGATCGAATGTCTTGCCGCAAGGTCAACCCGGGGGGAGTCGTACAAGCGTTCCCGCACCCCTTTGGCGGCAAAGGTCGATTCAATTCGAAAATCCGGGTGGCGTCTTTTTCCACGGCACGCCGGCATGGCCTATCTCGTAGCCTTTTTCATAAAGGGCACGCATGTACTTGTTATCGAAAGGGCTTTTTGCTTCGACGGTAAAGTCCGCGGGGATGTCTATGACATTGTAGTCGATGCCGTCCCGCTTTGCGGTGGCGTACAGACGGTAGAGATCACCGATTGCTTGCGTCTTGATCAGCGAAGAAACGGCTTTTCCTGCGATATCAGGCAGTGTTGCCTTAACAATGCTCGGTTCCGGCATAGTCCTGCCGTTGCGAATGATATAAAGTCGCGCCTTCATCTGAGTATGGAAGGTTCGATCGAGTTCGCTCAGTCTCAGCCCTGCGGGCATTAGGAATACCTCATTGCTGGTGCCACCGTCGACATGCATTTCGTGATAGGTCCTGCCTGCCGCCGTCACTTCCAGTTGGACCGGGGGAAAGATGCCGGGGATAGCGGTCGAAGCGAGCATAACTTGCTTGAAGAGCTTCAATCGATCCGGCCGACCGCTCGCTGCGATGGCACCCATGTCCCAGATTACAGCTCGATCGGCATCAAGGTTAGTTGTTCCGATGAAGAGCCGCCGCCCCTTAGCTGACTCCCGGACGATCTGATCGAGCATGGTGTACGTGATATGTTGGTCGAGCATCCTTGCGAGGGGCGCGTTGCTTGTGAACGATGAACTCGACACAAGACCCAGCAGGCTGTGCTTGATATAAATGTCGCTGTCACTGATTTTGGTAAAACTCTGTTTCAATTCGTCATCGTAGGCCGGCCCAAGGAATGCGAACGGCGCGATTAAAGCTCCGGTGCTGATACCGGTGACAATGTCAAATTGCGGCCTGGTTCCGGCCTTGGTCCATCCGGCGAGAATGCCAGCTCCGAAAGCGCCACTGCTGCCACCGCCGGAAAGTGTAAGCGCATTGAGCTCTCGTAATTTTATGGATGCGTCCGTCTTTGCCGCTATTTTACGTTGATCTCGCAGTCGCACGAGTCGATCGGCCGGGAAGCTTGCGTAGGAGTCTCCCCACACGCGAATGTCGCCTGGGTAGCCACTCACCTCGGCTTTCGACACGTATTGTGCAGGCACACCATCGCGAGGGTAAGCTGCTATGCAGCCTGTAAGTTGACTGGTGCACAGGGCAAGTAAGAGGATTTTGAGAAGGTTTTCCCTGAGCCCAGGGGTAGGCATCGTGCCGGGGGTGCGATGCAGCACCATGGATTGCTTGAAGAACCTCATCGCCATGAGCCTTTCATCCTACCGCAACTGGGTCAGTTCGAACCGGCAAGACTCCGCAAAGTTACGCAGGATGTCATTTGCGGCGATCTCCGGCTTGAGTGGTTCTAGAACAGTAGAAGGGGCCCCGTAGGTTTTGACGATGCTTGCCAGCGCAGCCTCAGCCGCCTCGATCGTGGCCGGCCTGGCAAAGAGACGTAGCTTGTTGATGGTGGCGTACATCGGAACCAGCTTGGCCGGGTCGTCCAGGCGTTCCTGGATTACGCCGTCAGCATAGGCCTTCGATGCCTGATCAATGAACTCGGCGAACAGTCGCTCGCGGCGCGACCCTTCCTTGTCGAGCCGCTTCATGTGATCTTGATGGTTTTGGGTGAGCCAAGTCGTGGCGAACGACGCCATAGCGCCAATGGCGGAGCCCGATAGCGCGGATACGGCCGAGATCGTTGCTGGGTCCATCGTCATTGGATTGTTCTTGGGTTTTCCGGTTGGAGAACGACACGACCCTGGGCACACCAAGGCTCTCTTTCCCGGCTGCCAGAAATCGACGTGGGCCGAGGCGCATAGCGAAAACGCTTGAGTTCGGCGTGATCAAACATTTGCGTGGATGAGAATTGTGTAGATCGTCGTCGCACCGATTCCGATCGTGAGAAAGCCGACGGCTGCTTGCAGGCCATGGTTCATACCGGTGAGCAGACGCGCGGACGCCATGAGCGGCACCGCAATGACACTCGACAACGCACCCATCCCGATCATCGAGCCCAGGCCGAACAGCATAATATAGACCACGCCCTGAAGCGGGTCCGCGACCTGGGACACCGTAAGCACCAGCAGTGCTGCCGAGCCGGCCATGCCATGCATCAGTCCGACGGCCAGGGAACGCCAACGAAATCCGTGCTTGGTGGGACGCTCCGTACTCCCATTCGCAGCACCATCGCCGACGTGAAGATGGCGGACATCAAGGCCATGCAAGAGGCGAATGCGGTCGCGCCATAGCTGCCACAGTAAGTTGGATCCAAGGGCGACGAGCATGACGCCAACTGCGGCTTCGAGGTGCCCAGCAAGTACAGCGGGAATGGTCCGACCTAGTATGATCGCGACGCCCGCGAACGAAGAAAGTGTCAACGTATGCCCCAGCCCCCAGGTCAGGCCATGCTGAACGATATCGGTCATTCTGGTTCGACCAGCAGCAATGGTCGACACCGCTGCTATATGGTCGGCCTCCAGGGCGTGACGCATTCCCATGAGAAAGCCCAGTCCCAGTATCGGCATCGAGATCATCAGACACCTTTTTTCAATATCGAGATGCCACCTCGCCTGCCCAGCCCACCTGCAAGTCGAGTTGACGGCCCGCAGCTGCAGCCGCGTAGGCAAGATTTCCCGTGTAGGTAGGAAACGCGAGTGGAACCCGTCCCAAATCATCCACCCGCATCTCGGCAGAGATCGCTATTGCGGCGACTTGAGCAATCTCCACTGCTCTTTCTCCAACAACGTGGCAGCCTAATATCTTCGCGGTCTTGCGATCTACGATAAGCTTGCAGAAGCCAACTTTGCGACCGTCGATAATCGTGCGGATTGTCGAGTCAAAATGTACTATCGAGATCACGACATCATGCGTCTCACGAGCTTTTGCTTCCGTCAGGCCCGCGCTCGCATACTCCGGATCCGTAAATCCGGCGCTCGTATTCACGCCTTCGTCGAGCCGCGTAGTGGGCCCCAGGACAGCGTTCGAGGCCGCTAGGAAACCCTGCTGTATGGCATGCGGAACGAGCATCAATTGGCCGGTCACATCGCCGGCCGCCGAGATATTGGAGGCCGAGGTTCTCAGAAAAGGATCTACCTTCACGAACCCCCGATCATCGCTCATGACGCCCGCTGCAGAGAGGTTCAACTTCGCAGTATCCGCGACCCAACCGGTCGCCATCACAACCAGCGCAGCCTCGGCGCAATCGCGTTCGCCGTCCTTCCGGAAATTCATCCGTACTCCAGTCGATGTTTTCTCGAAGGAGTCGATGTCGCCGAAATTTTCACGCACGATCATACCTGCCTTGCGGAAGGCTGCTGTGATTGCCGAGGCCACATCCGCATCCTCGGTTGAAAGGATGCGAGGTCCTCTCTCGAAGAGATGGACCTGCGAACCGAATGCGCTGAAAATTGAAGCGACCTGCACGGCGGTAGCTCCGCCGCCGACCACGAGCATCGATGGAGGAACTTCGGTCAAAGCCAAGGCACTGCTGTGGGTGCTCGTCAGCTCGAACCCTGGTCTTAGATCTCGCCGACCGACTCCGCCTGTACATATGATGATCTTTTCGGCATGCAGCCGCAACCCGCTTTCCGTTATGACCGTGTGGGGGTCGACGAAACTGGCATTGCCAGCCTCCTCGTAAACGGTGACCCTGGCGGAATCGATCTGCTCCCGCAATGAGGAATGCGTGACGACATCCCCGAGGACTGCCCGCACGCGCTCAAGCAGCCGGGAGTAATCTAACCGCGGTTCTCCAACGGCGATGCCATATTGATCCAACTGTGGGGCCTCGCGGAAGAGCTTCGCGGCATAGGCCAGGGTCCGCACAGGGACTGGACCGTCGTTTGCGGCCATGCCACCGAACCCAGCGCTCGTGACCAAGGTGGTACGCGCACCGAGGTCTGCGGCGCGCAGCGCCGCGACTGCACCCGCTGGACCCGCGCCGATTACGAGAACGTCCGTCACCTCATTGTGCCTTCAGCATGTCAGCCGTTTTGCCGGCACTAATGCTCATGCCATTCCCTGGCGAAAAGCGCCGTGCATTGCGCAGCGCCTTGTCGAGGAGGCGCCGTGAGCGGGGGGTGTCGCGGATCTTCCGATTGGCCACGGCCAGCTCAACGGCGCGCTGCGGCCGGTTTCCGACGCCAAGGAAGAAGGCCGCCGCATGATCAGCGTATGCTTCGGGCCGCCGCGCCAGCAAGATCTCGTACGCTGTAGCAGCCCTTAGCGCTTCGTGCGCAGCTTTACTGTCCCCCATCGCGGCAAGGATCTCGGCGTAGGTCGCGCGATACTCCGGATCGTCAGAGGTCTCGACCAACGGCTGGATGAGCATCATCGCCAGGTCCAATTGTCGCCGCGCAAGCGCCACTTCGGCGCGATGGCCTCTGCCCGGCACGTGCCCCGGCAAAACCGCGTGCAGCTCGGAGAATATCGCCTCCGCGCGGTCCAGTTCCCCTCGCCGCATCGCGCTCACGCCCCATTCGAAGAGCAGCTGGCCGCTCGGCAAAGGCGACACACCTTGGTCGGCTTCGAGCGCACGCGCGTAGGTGATTTCTGCAGGCCTCCATCGATCCATTTCTGCCAAAAGCGACGCCAGGGCCCCGAGTGTGTGAATCCCGGGATCCTCCTCCGCCAGCCTTTGGCGCAGCACAAGCGCGTCGTCGTATGCGCCGGTTGCCTGCAGCAATGCGGCCCTTTCGGCATCGATTTCGGCACGAGGCTGGCCCATCGTAAAGGCCTGGTCGAGACATGCGCGTGCTTCCTCGAACCGATGGAAACGCCCCGCAACTTGCGCCTGAATATAGAACGCGATTGCATGGTTGGGCGACGACGAAACCGCCTCGCCAACGGCGAGTTCCGCCCGTTCGTGGTCCACTATACGACCGAGCACGTCACCGCGAGCGAACAGCAACTTCGACAGTGCCACCAAGCTGTCGAAATCTGCCCCTTCGTCACAACGACGTTCGAGGCTTTGGATCGATGCCGAGAGGTTGGCGAGCGCGATGGTACCGCTGGTGTAACGACCAGGCTCGATCATGACGCTTTTCTCAAACCAGTCAGCAGTGCGGGATATCCACGGGTCAAGGAGCCACCGTCGATCGCGATCGTGTCCCCGTTGATCGACCGGGCATGTTCCGACGCGAGAAACACTGCAGCTGCAGCAATCTCTTGCGCGGCCACCGGCCGCTTCATCGGGATGATACCGAGAAAGAGGTCGCGCATTTCGGGATCTGCTAATTCCTTCCGGGTCAAGGGAGTTTCGACCAGGCCGGGTGCGATGCCGACAACGCGGATGCCCCGACCGCCAAGTTCCAGCGCACCGCAGCGGGTGATCATATCGACGCCGGCCTTTGCAGCGCAGTAGGCCACCTGCCCCTCGCCAGGCTGCCGACCGTTCACCGATGAGATATTGATGATGACACCCGGACGGCCCTGTTCGAGCATTTGACGGGCGGCGTGCTTCACCCCATAAAAGACGCCGCCGAGAGTCACGGCCTGCACAGATTTCCACTTGTCACCGGCGAGCTCGGTAAGCGGTGCAATCGCACCAAAGCCGGCACAATTGACCACGATATCCACCGACGCGAATGCCTCGCGAGCCGCGCGCATCGCGCCTTCGACCTGGCTCTCGTCCGACACATCGGTGACCCGGCTGATCGCTCGAGTGCCGAGCTCGGCGGCGGCGGCCTCAAGTGTTTGCGCGTTCAGATCGCAGAGCAGCACGCTAGCGCCCTCTTCGATGAATGCGGCCGCGATCGCTTTGCCTATGCCCGATGCAGCGCCGGTTACGACGGCGCCTTTACCCTTCAGCAAATCCATTTTCAGTTCTCCTTTGATGGCAGTGGAGCGCGCTCTCCACATGCGCGGTTAGCGGGAATCGTCTTTGCTGCTGTTGAGCGCTGCCCAATTGGTTGGGAACATTCAGAGGATCGTCGCCATCTGGTCGAACGAGAACCGCGGGCTGCGCGGGAACAGCTTGGCGTCATTACCGTAGCCGATGTTGACAATGACGTTGGCCTTGATCTTGCCGTCCGGGAAGAACTCCTGCTCGACCCTGGCCGGATCAAAGCCAGTCATCGGCCCCGCGTCCAATCCGACAGCCCGCAACGCGAGAATGAAGTAGGCGACCTGAAGAGTGCCATTCTGCGCGGCGCTACGGGCTGCGAAATCGGGATCGCCTGCGAACCAGCTCTTGGCATCGACGTGCGGGAAAAGGAACGGCAAGTGATTATAAAACTCGACATCGTGGCCCATGATCGCGACGACCGGTGCAGCCATTGTCTTTTCTACATTGCCGGCCATAAGCGCCGGACGCAGCCGCTCCTTGGCTTGCGTCGAACGCAGAAAGAGCGCGCGCAACGGCTGCTGGTTAGCCGCGGTAGGCCCCATCTTGGCGAGGTCGAGCGCTTCGCGCAGAAGCTCTTCTGGAACCGATATCTCGTGGAACGCGGTGTGGGTCCGCGCTACCGTGAAGAGCTGGGCTAGGGCGGCGGCGTCAAGCCGTTTGCCACGGGGTAGACTTTTGGGATCGACGAGGACCGTCATGAAAGCGCTCTCTTGCTTTTAGAGGATTGCATGTTCAACTCCGTAAGAAGGCCGGCAGAGGGATGTCGGCCCGCTTGTTAGGCTCGCGCACATAAGGGAATGAAACGCTGGCAGGCCTGGTGGGAGCGTCGACGCCGTCGCCGAAGCGCTCGCCTTGCCCCCCATTCACCATTAGCGTCAGCAGCTCATCGAGAATGTCGTCGTCTAGCCATCGCCCGCCGGCCGTCATATGGGAGCCGTTGGCGAGCAGAGCGCGCTCGATCTCGAGGAAACTGCCTGGTGTAAAGGGGCGTGAGAGATCCAGCACCAGGAAGTCATCTATGAGCAGATCGCGCAACGGGTGGCGCCCGTCCGATCCTGACGGCCATGCAGCCTTGCCATCAAGACCGTCCCAGAAGGCCAAGTTTGTGTCGAGACGCGTTTCGTAGAGAGGTCGATACACGTTTGAGAGCGAGAAAGCGTCTTCGTGATTGTAGAGATCGCGAAGCTCCACGCCCTTCGTTCGCGGATCGCGAGCCGAGTTCGCCATTATGACGTTCTTGATCTCCGGGCGCCCGACGCGTTCGATGCGGATAGGATTGCCGCGGCGCGTCACGACAGTTTCCGAGATGGCCGCGATCAGTGATGCCCCACCGAATTGTTGGATGATTGGAGCGGACGGGATCTCGACGACAATCGACAAGACATCGCGATGCTCGACGGTGTTTACCGCCGTGTCGAGCGATAATTTGCCCGACATATCGGTCCGGAGCGCGGCCTCCACATCCATGAAGAAGGGGTCACTCGCCAGTCCCGCGAAGACGCGCATGCCATCCTGTTCCAGCGGCTCGCCAACGACAAAGCTGGCTTCCCGCCCATCGGATGTAACAATGCTTCCTTTCTGGACCGCGGTTCCTTCCGGCACATCGCCAAAGCGAACATCGATCGTATGTTCCGTCGCGCCCGCGGCGATACCCCGCTCGGAGCGGGTGAGTGGCCGCAGTCGAAACCGGTGAGTGACAACGTCGCTGAAAAAGGATTGCGCCGTCGCCAGCGGAAAAACGTTCATAATCAGGACGAGGTTGCCGGGCCGCCCGGGACTCGGGAACGCATAAAAGTCGGTGATGTCCACCGCAGGATCGCCCATCACCGCTGGCCCACTGAAATGGTCTGACATTGCGCTTAACTCCGTTGTATTACTTCAGAATTTTTATTCAGCGAGTAGACGGATGCCGTCCGCCAGGACCTGCACTGCCAGCGCCACGAGGAGCACGTTCATGACACATCCGAGAATATCGAGGGCGGGCTTGCTGAACGGGATTTTTGCGATCCGCCCGGCGGCCAGCATGGCCGCCAGGTCCAGCACAAGCACGAAGCCCGCGGTCGCCAGGATCCAGAAACCGCCGGAGCCGAGAGGGTGCAGCGTGAACAGCAGGACCAGCAGCCCAACACCATACGGCGTGATGATGATGGGGAAGGCGATAGGGGCGAAGGCCAGTCGGGACTCAGAGGTAGTCGATGCGGAAATTTGCGCTGACGCTTGTGGTTGGGGCTCCAGTAGATCGTAACCTGCCAGAACTGGTCGCAACGCGATCAAAAACAAGATGATCCCGGCCGCGAGAAGTAACGCTGCCCCTGAAACGCCCCATGCCTGAAGCGTGGCCGCACCCACCGTGGCGGCGAGAAGGACAGCGATGGTCGCGATCAGAAAGGCTTTGAGGGCGATCCGACGCCTAGTGGCGACGCCATGGCCGTCCGTGATCGCAGTGAAGGGGCTTATGACGTTGAGCGGCCCAAGCGTAACGAACAAGAAGGTAAACACTTCGCTGACTGTCGTGAGATGTTCGCCAAGCACGGACGATTGGGCGGGAACGGCTTGCGCGAAAGCAGCTGGCGCCCCGGTCATGAGGCAAACGCCCGCAACTGCTATTCCCAGCATGACGGTCAGGCCGCTATAGAGCCTCGGCTTGGAGTTTCCCTTGCACTTCCCGATAGCCATCGTTTGCTTCCTTCACCCAGCAGAGATCAGAACTTCTGCTCGATGAGCCCTTCGAGCGCTTTCAGTCCGGGAACGAACAGGTATTCACCTCCCTTTACTGTCACGAATGTCGGAAGATCGAACAGGAAGGGCTGCTTGGCGCCGGGCACCATCATCTGCGAGCCTTCGCCGCCGACGCCGTTGATCGGGTCCTGCTCATTTGGATCCAGGCCGATGAACTCGCCCCCTTTCATCCATTCCTGCTGGATGAACTCGAACTGCCGTTCGATGTCAGCCTGAATGAATAGATTGACGAGGCCCCGGTCGACGCCGTCATCCTCGAGCGCTCCGTCTGCCAGGTGCGGCCCGTATTCGACTCCGCGCCGGATCAGCCGGTGCCGCCGGACAGCAGTCGCGCGCTTCAACGGCGTCGCGCGCGGATTTGAGCGCCTCAAATGCGCGCCGAGCGGGCATCGCACGCCGTCGTCGTCCCCCTCGTAGCTGAAGTTATTGCGGCGCATAGGGTCGGACGCGATCGCAGGATCGTCCTTGTCCGGCGAAAGGTCTATAGGGCAGCCGCTGCGCCACCGGCCCATCATTTTTGCGGCTACCAGTTCCTGATGGCCCGGATCGTCGGACCCATAGAGTGCCTTGGCTGCGGTATGCAGATATTTGCGAAAAGCAGCGACGTCCTGATAGAGTTTGCGGAAGACCATGTAGGTCCCATTGGCACGCAATTCGAACGGCTCCGGCGCCGCGATGCCGCTAGGCCCGGCCTCATCCTCGTAACCCAGCAGGAACTCGCCCGGCTTCAACGACCGCCACTTTCCATCGGCTTCCTGCACACCGTCGCCGGGGTAGTTCGGTGTATCCGCACCTTCGATCGGGGGCTGGGAAATTGGGTCGGCAAAGCCGAAATGCTCACCCTCTGACCCGATCCCGTTTGCATGAGCGAGTGCCATCGTATCCTGTACAAAGCGGATTTCGATGCCGCCTATCGCTTCCATCTCGGCGGTAAGAACCTGCGTGGCAATGTCGCGACTGTCGGCGGAATGGGTCCGAATCCAGGCCATGGCGTGAATGTCGGCCCCGCCCAGGCCGCCTTCCCAGTGCTCCGGCGCATGGGGGCCGACGTCGCCTACGACAGCGGCCCGTCCAGCTGCACCGATTCGGAAAGCGTCTGGAAAACTGTCAAGCGACCGCCGGGACAGGCCCAGCGCCTTCAGCCCTTCGAAGGTGAACCCGACGTTCACTGTGAAGCGAGTTCCGCGTTCACCCGATAAAGCATTGACGCGCGCCATAAGGACACGCAGCCATTCACGCGCCTTCCCGCCATCCTTGAACTTGAGAAAGATGTGCCGCCCATATCGCATCAGGACGGGTGCGACGACATTGTCCTGAATGTCGCCAAGATTTGCTGTGAGGTCGGCGGCCCCCAGAGCCCGGGAAGCAACTGCAATGCTCATTGACTTGTTGTCCTTTGAGGTGATCCAGCGGCGCTGCCGGCGTGGATCGACCTTGAGTCAACCAACGCCGGCGAAATGATGCCGCCCTACGCGGCCTTCTTCACGCCCAGTCGCTCGGGGACGTCGGTGTATTGCGGCTGGTGGGCAACGTCCGTGTCTATGGCCGCGGCGCTACGCACGTGCTCGTACGGCTTCGCGAGCTCGCTGAGGAAGGTGTCGACCAAGTCCTCGATCTTGCCGGCGCCTTTGGCAACTGCACGCTGGAAGTTCTGGGTCTTCGTGTACCAGTCGGCCTGCTTTTCGATCTGACTGTTGCTCAGGCTCGGGAACGCATCGTAACAAGCCAAGGTCTTGATCTGACCGCGCGCGATATACTGGACGATGTCGCGAGCCGTTGCGTCAGGCCCCGTTGGACAGCCGATGCACTGGCCCCAGATCGCTGCCAGGTTCTCGCGCCCGTTGAGCACGAAATCGTCGAAATACTTATTCAGGCTGCTATCGAATTGTGAGACGAAGTAGAGTGTGGGGCCGAATTCTGTGCTCGTGCCGACAAACCAGCGTGCAGCGCGAATTAGCCCGAGTAGGGTAGTTGCTTTGGCGAAGTTCAACTCCGGCGGATTCCAGAACTCATGGAATGCGAGCGTGTTCGTAAACTTCACAAGGTCGGCATCCGGCTTGAGTGGCCACATGCCCGTAAACTCGTGCACTTCGCGGTCGCCGTCCTTCATGAGGAGGCCGGGGTGACGCAAGTCCCACGAGGCGGCGCTTGAACTTGATCCGGACTGGAATTCTGAATTGGCGGGCTTGTTGTTCATTGGGAACCTCGGTTGAAGTGAATTGGGGATCGATGCTGCGCGCCGGGCAGCAGGCCGCTGGGTAATTACTCAGAGCAATTGATGCCGGTACTTGCGCCGATCCATGTAGACCAAGTAGGCTCGGCGGATATGAATTGGAAGCCTATATTGGCGAACCTTGGGTTCTCACCCACCGAACACCTGCACGAAGCCGTGAATTGACTTTACCGGATTTGTCGGCAGCTGCTTTCTGGACGATTTTTCTGCGTCCTGCACAGACTTGTGATGGACAGGAAGATCGAGCAGTCAGGATAAGGACCGCGCAGCTTAGGCGACGAAAGGACCGGGCGGACGGCCTCGTGAGCGCCACCGCCACGACGCTCGGCTATCAGACGCATTCGGCCATATCGCGCAGGCTTCAACTCGTCTCTTAGCTCAAGGGCACCAGTGTAAATACGAATGTAGGGTTCGTAAAAATCAAACAGGCGGATCAGTTCTCAAGTGCTACGTCTTCGAGGGGCCGCGCGCCTTGGCGTCAGATATTGAAACTCGACTTACTGTAGGGCCGCAGACATGCTCCAAGTAGCAAAGACCGATCATGGCACTCCTCAATTGCTGCGTATGGTGAAGTCACGTTCTGGCAGCACAGCGCCGAAGATCGTCATCGTAGGTGGTGGTGTTGCTGGGCTGGTTCTCGCCACCCGACTAGGTGATACGCTGGGCCGCCGCGGAAGAGCGCGAGTGACCTTGATCGACCGCAGCTGGGTCCACGTCTGGAAGCCAATGCTCCACACCTTTGCCGCTGGCACCTGGAACATCTACCAGCAGCAGGTGCACTACCTGGCGCATGCGCATGCACATCACTTCGAATATGTGCCTGGGCAGGTGGACTCGATCGACCGCACGGCTCGTCACATTCGCTTGGCGCCGCTGAGGACAGGAACCGAAACACTCGCTCAGGGCGGCGATCTGGACTATGATCTGCTCGTTCTCGCCTTCGGAAGCCGCGCGAACGACTTTGGCACGCCTGGCGTGGCCGAACACTGTCAGTTCATCGACAGTCAGGACCAGGCCGAGGGCTTCAATGCCCGGCTTAGGGCGCAGGTAGTGCGCAGCTTGGCCGAGGGCGGCCATATCGATATTGGCATCGTCGGTGGCGGTGCCACTGGTGTGGAACTGGCCGCGGAACTCAGCAGGATGGTCGAGCTGGCTTCGAGCTACGGCGGCACCGACATCCGCCACCGATTTCGCGTGACCCTGCTGGAATCCGGACTGCGCATCCTCGGCTCATTTCCGGAGAAAGTTTCCACCTCCGTGTTATCGGAATTGCGAAAGCTGGGTGTGGACGTGCGCAGCGGCGTGAAGGTCGTGGGTGCCAATCCGGGTGGTTATCTGCTCGACGGCGGCGAGACTATTCCTGCTTCGCTGAAGGTCTGGGCAGCGGGCATCCGTGCCTCGAGCAGCTTTGACCAGAGCGGGTTGGAATTGAACCACGCCGGCCAGATCGTCGTGGGCGCTGACTTGAGGGCCAAGGGCGACCAGCACATCTTTGCATTGGGAGACTGCGCGACATTTTTACCTGAGGGCGGAGAGCGACCTTTGCCCGCAAGTGCACAAGTGGCCAGTCAGCAAGCGCTGCATCTCATCCGCCATTTGCCGGCGTTCCTCAGAAAAGGCACGCCGGTGCCGCCATTCAGATTCCAAGATTTCGGCGCATTGGTAGCGCTCAGCCAATACAACGCCTTCGGTACATTGGGCCGCTTCGGATTTTTCAAGGGTGGCTTCATCAAAGGTCGGTTCGCACAGCTTACTCACGCCGTGCTCTACAGGCGCCACCAGCTCACACTTCACGGGCCCTTCCGCGCGGCCCTACTGTGGGTGGCCGAGCGAATCAACGCACTCGTGCAGCCCCGGATCCGAATGAGTTGACAGCGAATTGTGCGTCGGGGCTGGAAGCAACCTACCAGCATTAGCGGTGCTCACAATATCGCCTGGCGTCGGCGCCTCACCGCTAGCACATGCATGCGCGACTTGGATACAAGCCCAGCCTCCAGAGTTCAGCATGACTCGGGAAAAGGCCTCCCTTCGATCTTGTCCCAGCACCGCAGTCTTACGTGGAGGAGCCGATGCTTGATCGCGATATCTGCGGCTCCGGCAACCGGCGCCGGAAACGGCAAGAGAGTCGGGGAGAGAACGTTGCCCGCATTCTCAGTGCAGCACGGACTTTGTGCGCGATATACGGCTCTGGCAAGACCAATGTAAGCGACATCGCGAGCTACCTCGAAATGTCGCCGGCAAATGTCTACAGGTTCTTTCCTTCCAAACTGGCGTTGTACGATGCGCTTGTTGCGCGTGTACTCGAAGACACTTTCCCGATCATGCAATCCAATTCCGACAGGTCGACGAGTGCCCAAGCGCTTCGAGAGTTCATCCTCGGATTGCATCGAGGTTTATATGCTCTCATGCGCGATCAGGAAAAGCTCTTCGAGCTGCTCACCGTCGCCGACGACGAGCGCTGGCCAGCCTTTGAGGCACATGCACTAGGCGTGAGGGACGTCGTCGTTGAACTTGTTCAAAAAGGTGTCCTCGCAAAGGAGTTTCGCGAGCAAGACAGTCTTCGGGCGGCTGAATGCCTTTGCGCGTCAGCTGCCGCACTCTTGGAGCCGAAAGCGATCAAGACCTTCCATTTCAGGCGTTCGCTCATCAGGCCCGAAGACTTAATTTCCTTCGGCGTTGAGGCTCTGCGGAACAGGCCCGTCAGTGCCGGCGACTATGCGGCGCCCTGACTGGAAGGCAAAGTAGCTCACCACGTTGGGCTCCTTTCCGGGAACCGAGAGCTGACAGAAGGCTGCTAAGACCTCGGCGAATGGGCCGGACCTGAGGCTACGAGTCGGCCCCTCATGCAGGCCGCTCCGCGCGACTGAAAGGTTACCTCAGGAACCGACCTCGCGTTCACCCCGAGCGATCCGGAACGCCGATCACCCAACTGCCGGCGGACATTGTCAGGCCGACAACTTTGACGGCTCGACCCGCGGTCTGCTCCCGCGCCTAGGCCGCAACCGACGCCCGGTGTGTGGCTCGGCTGCTTTTGAGATCGTCTCCCTCGTTCACTTGCGGGCACCAGGGCCGCGGCGGGGCGAGAGAGGCAACTAAGTGATCGATGAACCTTCGCACCTTGAGCGAGACATGCCGAGTATACGGATAAACGGCGGAAATCGTGTCGGCCCGAGCTTTGATGTGGGGCATGGCGGGGATTAGAGTTCCTTCCCGAAGTGACTCGGCTGCCAAAAATTCAGGCAACAAAACCAGCCCCAATCCAGCGATCGCCATGTCTTTCATTGCCTCGAAATTGTTGGCTACAATTCGGCTGCGCATCAGAACGGGTATGGGTCTTCCGCATTTTCCATCATTTTCGAACTGCCAAAGGTCGCTGGCGCGAACATGCGCGTAGTCGATGCGGGTGTGGTTTGCCAGTTCAGCGATGCTTTTCGGCAAGCCGAAATTTCTCGAATATTCGGGACTGCAGCACACTATCCGTGCGTATTCGCAAAGCTTGCGAGCCTTGAGGCTCGACTCGTTCAACGGTCCCATCCGTATGCCGAGGTCATAATTGCCCTGAGTCAGGCTCACCGGCCGGTCCTCGTAGTCCACCGCTATTTCCAGATCCGGATGTTGCCTAGCAAACTCGGCAATGATCGGCCCAAGAAACTTAGTCCCGAACGACACTGGAACGGCCATCTTGAGACGGCCGCTCAAGCCTTCAGTCCGGTCGGATACGCCTTCAGTTGCTTCGGCCATGGCTTGGACCAGCGGAACAATTTGCTCGTACAAAGAGCGCGCACGTTCGTTGGGCTTGACGCTGCCTGCGGACCGACGAAACAGTTCTACGTGCAGTGCCGCTTCGAGATCACTGATGCGCTTGCTTACTACTGATTTCGACGTGTTCAGACGGGTCGCTGCGGAGGTCACGCTTCCGGCTTCGACTACATTTATGAACGTGAGAATGTCCTCGAAACGCCATTTCATGGTTCGCTCTTGCCTTTAGAGGCTGCTGTTCTAGCCGTACCGCTTACGCGGCGATGAGGAAGCAGGACCGTCCTACTCTACGTTTCCCGCTGTCCAGGTGATGTCTTATTCAGTGCTGCATGTGCAAATCCATCAGCTCAGCCGGCAGAACCATATTCTGGTTCAGGTCGGTCATGATCCAAAGCGAGCCCGCGACGACCAAGATTACAATGAGAACCCCGAAGGCCAGTGCGAGCACTTTGTTTGTGTCTTCCGGCCCAGTGGAGATGTGCAGGAAGAACACAAGATGAACACCCATCTGAGCAATCGCCAATACCGACAATCCGAGCGGAACGCCGGCAGACCAAAGTATCGACGTGTTTGCAGCCCAGAACGACGTCGCAGTTAGAACTACAGCTAAAAATAACCCGATTATATACATGCGATTTGTATTTTCCCGAGAAACCTCGCCTGTGTCATCGGACGCATGATCGTGTTGCATTGCGCTCATTGGTGCACCCCAATCAAATAGACGACCGTGAATAGCCAAACCCAGACAATGTCGAGCGCATGCCAGAACAGGGCGAAACAGAGAAGGCGACGCTCTACAGTCGCGCTAAACTGCCTGATTTTGACCTGCACCATCATCACCAGGAGCCAGACCAAGCCAACAGCGACGTGGAGCCCGTGGCAACCGACAAGGGTGAAGAAGGCAGAAAGAAATGCGCTGCGCTGTGGCGTTGCGCCGACCGCAATCATGTGGGCGAACTCATGAAGCTCAAGGGCGAGGAACGCACCGCCAAGCGCAAACGTGAGTAGAGCGTAGAAATAAGTCGTGCCGAACCGCCGCGAACCGATGGCCAAAGACATTAGCCCGCAAGTGAAGCTCGAAGCGAGCAGGCAGGCGGTCTCTATCGCAACGCCCGCCTGGTCAAAGAGCTGGGCGCCGTTCGGACCGCCTGCAGTCGCACGCGAAAGGGTCGAGTAGGCCGCAAAGAGGGCCGAGAACATCACGATATCGCTGAGGAGAAAGATCCAGAAGCCGTAAGTTACGACGATCCGCTTCGGAGCGTGACTAGCCTCCCTTGCAGGGACCGGGATATCGCGTAGGACATGGCCGTCGAGCGCAACAGTGATGTTCATACTGCCACCTCTGCATGTCGGACTTCTTCGAACCTGGCGATCTGCTCGACGGTAACTTCGGTGTCTTCTTTTTCGCGGAAGGCAAAGGCTAACGTCGTCAGAAAAATCCCCAAAACGCCCAGCTCTGCCAACCACCAGATGTGCCAGATCATTGCAAACCCAACTACCACCGCAAAGAATGCGGTGACGAAGCCGACAGCGCTGTTGGCCGGCATCTCGATCGGCTCGTAACCGCTCGACTCAGCCGTCTGCGCTTGTTCAATGTGGGCTTCCTTTTTTTGCTTCCAGAAAGCGTCAGTATCCGTGACCACCGGGAGTGTCCGGAAATTCCACGCCGGCGGCGGTGAGGCGGTCGCCCATTCCAGAGTGCGACCATTCCATGGATCCGCCGCCGCTTTGAGCGTCTCGCGGGCTCGGATCGAGACGACGAGTTGAACGATCTGGCAGACGATCCCTGCCAGAATGACCACGGCCCCGACCGCAGCTGCCAGCAGCCAAGGCTGCCAGCTGACCACGTCATAATGCTGCATGCGTCGGGTCATGCCCATCAGACCCACAACGTAGAGCGGCATGAAGGCAAGATAGAATCCGATGAGCCAGCACCAGAATGATGCCTTGCCCCAGCGTGCGTCGAGCTTGAAGCCGAACGCCTTGGGGAACCAATAATTGTAGCCCGCCATCACGCCGAACACGACACCACCTATGATGACGTTGTGGAAATGAGCGACCAGGAAGAGGCTGTTGTGCAGTTGGAAATCGGCGGGAGGTACTGCCATCAACACACCCGTCATCCCGCCGATGACGAAGGTCACCATAAATCCCACCGACCAAAGGATCGGCACCTCAAAACGGACGCGCCCGCCATACATGGTGAATAGCCAGTTGAAGACCTTCACGCCTGTCGGTACGGCGATGATCATCGTCATGATACCGAAGAAGCCGTTGACGTTGGCGCTGGCACCCATCGTGAAGAAGTGGTGCAGCCAAACCAGGAACGAAAGGACGCAGATTGCCATCGTCGCCGCCACCATGGACCGATAGCCGAACAGCGCCTTGCCAGAAAAGGTTGAAACAACCTCCGAAAACACGCCGAACGCAGGCAGAATCAGGATGTACACTTCAGGGTGGCCCCACACCCAGAACAGGTTGATGTACATCATTGCGTTGCCCTGATCATCGACCGTAAAGAAATGAAACCCGAGATACCGGTCGAGAAGCAGCATCGCGAAAGTAGCGGTCAAGACGGGGAACGATGCGACTATAAGCAAGTTGGATGCAAGCGCTGTCCAGCAAAACACCGGCATGCGCATGTAGGTCATTCCCGGAGCCCGCGTTTTTAGAATAGTGGTGACGAAATTGATGCCCGTCATCAACGTCCCTACACCCGAAATCTGGAGCGACCAAAGATAGTAGTCGACGCCAACACCGGGAGAGAATTGCAGCTCGCTGAGCGGCGGATAGGCGACCCAGCCGGTCTTTGCAAACTCACCGACCACCAGGGAGATATTCGTCAGAAGTATACCCGATGCCGTCAATCCCAAGCCGATCGAGTTGAGTGTCGGGAAAGCCATGTCCCGGACGCCGAGCTGCAGGGGAACGACAAAGTTCATCAGCCCTATCACGAAAGGCATCGCCACGAAAAAGATCATGATGGTGCCGTGCGCGGAGAATACCTGGTCGAAGTGCTCGGGCGGCAAATATCCTTGCGCGTCTCCAGCCGCGACGGCCTGTTGTGCGCGCATCATCAACGCATCTGCAAAGCCCCGCAGCAGCATTACAAGCGCCAGGATGACGTACATTACGCCGATCCGCTTGTGGTCGACCGAGGTGAGCCACTCCCGCCACAGATATGGCCAATGCCCCCTAAGGGTGATCCAGCCAAGGATGGCCGCGATGACCAAGATCATGACGAGGGAGACACTCATGATGATCGGTTGGTGTAACGGAATCGCGTCCCAGCTCAGCTTGCCAAGTATGCTCATCTTTCCCTCATCGACGTGCGGGTGCATATCTCTTCATGATTCATTTCGGCGGCTACGATGCGATCGAATAGCCCTGGCGTAACTGCTCGGTATGTGACCGGCGCGATCCCTGCGCTTGGCTTTGTCAGATACGTGTAGGTGCCCGCGTCGAGTGCAGAACCTTCGTTGCGCGCTGCCTCGACCCATCGGGCGAAGCTTCCCGCGTCAACGGCATCAACGTCGAAATGCATATCCGCAAAGCCGTCACCGCTGAATTGCGCCGACATCCCACGGTAAGTCCCTGCATGGTCCGCCTGCAATTGAAGATGGGTGAGCATTCCCGACATCGCGTAAATCTGGCCACCGAGCTGCGGCACGAAGAAACTGTTCATCACGCCCGCCGATGTCACCTCAAAGCTGACCGGCCTGCCGACGGGAATCGTCAATTGATTGACGCTCGCGATGCCCTCGTCGGGATAGATGAAAAGCCATTTCCAATCGAGCGAAACGACCTGAATGGTGACGGGCTTCATGCGAGCGGGAAGCGCCTTGCCCGGATCGAGTTCGTGCGCGCCAAGCCAAGCAACGCCCCCAACCAGAAGCACAGTCATGAGCGGGATGGACCAAACAAGCACCTCGAGACGGCCCGAATGGTTGAAGTCCGGCAGGTACCGGGCCCGCGAATTCGACGCGCGATACCAAAAGCCGACGGCTAGAATGGCGACAATCGTCGGGATCACGATCGCCAACATGATGCCGAGCGAATTGAAAAGAATTTGCCGTTCGCCGACCGCAACCGGCCCTTGCGGATCGAGAATCCCTTGCGCGCTAGCACCAAGGGGTAAAATCGCCAAAACGACAGTCAGTACTGATCGAATTCTGTGCATTTAGTGACCCGTTGGAATAGCGCGCTAGTTTTCACCTATACTTTTAAGGCATTGCGCTATAGATGCATTCACAGTGAGGCGTTGCGCTCATCGGCGTCTAGATTGCACCTAAGCTTAGTAAGAATTGATTGCCGCCAAGTGCGATGAACGCGACCACCGCCATGATGAGTCCGCGATGGAATCGGGTCTGCTTGATGACCCTGGCGCGCGAGGTCATAAGCAATTCGGCGGCAAGCACCGACGTCCAATCGGACTTCAACGCCTGGTGGACAAGGGCACGGACATCGGCAAAGGACTGGGGATCCACATAGTAGATCGGCGGGACGGCCGAGGCACCGGACATCTTGCTTTTGAGCTCCCTCTCCGCGCGCCGTCTGCTCGGATAGAGCACCTGGCCGAACTGGACGATCGGCATGATGACTATCCCCCAGACACCTGCATAGAACAGCGGCCCGATCGGCGGATGTGACGGCAGGAGGTCGCCAAAGCGCAGCGCCAGGTTGAGGGCGAGGATATAGCCCACGCTGACGATTTGAGCCTTCGTATCATAGGACCGCACAACTGAATGCGCTTCCTGCAGCGCAGCAAGAAGCATGTTGTCGACATACTCACGCGTGATCTCCCGGGGTTCAGAAAACATCGTGGCTTCCGATTCAAGAAAGCGGTCACGAGAGTTGGGGGGCGAATTCAACATGGCTGTTCACCAGGGGCCGGAGTAACCAATCCCAGCGGAAACCCGGACTTCGAGAACGGTTATCCCCACGTCGCCGCGAACCGAGGCCACCATCATGATCTCCATCATCGAGCCATCAGCCCGGCTCACATCTCAAATTAAACTACTAAGTCATTTCGACGATCTAGTCAATATGAGAATTGCGGATCCAAACGCCGTGGCGAATAAAGGGGTCGGCCTGGCCGCCAGGTGAACGCAAAGCAACCAAAGGCCCTTCGCCGAGCGCGGGATGAAAGCCGGCGATCGTGCTGCCCGGCGCTCTTGTTCTGCCTTCCATTGGCGCAGATTGACGAGTTGTTCGCGCCTCGGATCTTTTGCGTAGTTCATCTTCCCGTCCTTTCGGCGAGCTCAAAAACGCAAGGCCCTTGAGCCTATGGTTGACCTGCAAACTTTGCCGGCTCGTGAGGCCGCCTCTAGATCATGCCAATCGCAAGGCCGGCACCAAGCGCGACGCAAGCCGCGCCCGCCCCGCGCACCAGGCCGTGCAAGCGCGAGCCCAGAGCAAATGCGGCGGCTATGCCGAGACCGTGCAGCAGCGCAGTAGACACTCCGAAGCCGGCCATAAATTCGAGCCCGCCGGTTCCGGCTATGACCTCCGTGCCGTGCGCATGGCCGTGGAAAAAGCCGAAGGCCGCGATAGTGGCGACCCCAGCCGGCACAGGAAGGTCCACGGCGAGCGCAACCATCAGGCCGAGCGCGACGGTCGAGGCGAGGATCGCCGGCTCGACGAAAGGAACCGGTACTTGTGCCATGCCGAAGCCGGCACCAACGAGCATTACAGCGACAAAGGCAGCCGGCCACGCCCAGATGGCGCGCCCACCCTTCTGGGCCGCCCAGAGTCCGACGGCGATCATGACGGTCACATGATCTAAGCCGGAAAGTGGATGACCGAAGCCGGCCGAGAAGGACGATGTCAGCCCAGCGCCGACATGGGCTTGGGCAGGCAAGACCGCTCCGGCAAGGGCGATCGTCGAGAGTATTGCGCGTTTCGTGGTAGACAGCATGATGTGGACTCCTCGTTCAAGACAATGGAATGCCGGACACGCTTTGGCGCTGCGCGGAGCAATGGTGACGCAGTTTCCATCTTGGCGAAGGCTGGCACGCGCGGGTGTTGGGAGGAAATCTCCGCTGCAATTCCAGCCCGAGCCGCCGAAACCCTCCAAGAATTTTTGTAGATGGAGCCACTCCACTATGTAACCAGCTCCATGTTTCTGCTTGAAATACTATGGTCCTCTAAGGTTTTGCGCCATTGTCACGTGGTCAACTGCACTAATAGAAAACCAAAGAGCGCGTCACGCGACCATTCGGATGCGCTGCCCAAATTATACTTCTGTATACCGAGACTGACCGACTGCGCCGTGCGAGCTGCGCTGCCGCAGCTCAGGCCGGCCGCCATCGGAGTGAAAAAGTCGGATTCGCCTGCATATGTTGCTGGAGGCGACAGAACTTCATCGCAAGGCGCCCATAATGTCCTCCGGCCAGTCATCACGCTTGGTCGCGCACGATCCGAAGCACCAGACTTCACGTGTCTAGGGTCGGCAGTTGCGACTTGCCGCACATGTGATCGACTTGATTTGGGTATGCCTGGAAAGGCTGCCTGTACGGGCAGCATCGAGCTTTTCCTGCCGCTGCACAACCGCAGTCACATAGACTTGGTACGCCGCTGCTGTGTAAAATGACTTGAAACAGCGCCCTTGGAGCGCATCCTTGAAGCTCGAAACTGCGCCATCCGCGCCTGTGGCGTCACGATGGAACCGTTCCGCTAGGCTCCTTCCCATCGCGACCGCCGCGCTGGCGGCCGGGACCTTTATTGTCGACACGGTCGACCCAAATGATATCTCTTTCCCGCTAGCTTACATCGTGATCGTGCTCCTGGCCTCGCGCTTTTGCTATGGAAGGGACCTTGTACTCGTCGCTGCAGGGTGCATCGCACTTCTCGTTTTGAGTTATCTGATCTCGCCTCCGATCGGGCCAACACAAGATGCCTTGATGCGTATGTCTATCAGGAGCATTGTGATCGCAGTGACGGCATATCTCGTCCTGCAAAGCCAATCGGCTCAAGCGGGCGAGCGCGAGAAGGCCGCCCTCCTCGACCTGACGAAGGACACGATTTTCATCCGCAACATGGACGACGTGATTACTTATTGGAACCGCGGCGCTGCTGAATTGTACGGATGGAGCGCGGAAGAAGCCATCGGGCGGGTCACGCACGACCTTTTGAGAACGCGCTTCCCCGCACCACTCACCGCGATAAATGCAGAATTGCACTCCCTCGGACGCTGGGACGGCGAACTCGTCCATACCAAGCGCGACGGCTCGGAGCTAGCAGTGGCGAGCAGATGGGCCCTCCAGCGCGACCGGCAAGGCAACGCGGCCAGCATATTGGAAACTAACAACGACATCACCGAGCGCAAGCGGTCAGAGGATGCCCTCCAACTCGCGCAGGCTGAACTTGCGCATGTTGCGCGCATGAGCACGTTAGGCGAACTTGCCGCTTCGATCGCCCACGAGATCAACCAGCCACTCGCTGCTATCGTGAATGGTGCCGGCGCCGGGCTGCGCTGGTTGGACAGACAGCCGCCGGACCTCGATGAGGCGCGGCAAATGCTTGCCCGCATTCTGAAGGACGGCAACCGCGCGGCCGAAGTGATCGGTCGAATCCGCGCTTTGGTCAGCAAGTCTCCGGTCAAGATGGATCGGCTCTCCTTTAACGACATCGTCCTCGATGTAATCGCGCTAGCACGCGGCGATATCGAGCGAAATCGAGTTGTGGTCCGTACCCAGCTCGCGGACGATTTACCGCCCATCCTAGGGGACCGGGTCCAACTGCGGCAGGTGCTTCTCAACCTTGTTACCAACGCGATTGAGGCGATGCACGATCATGACCCCCGAGAGCTGGTGATCACTTCCGGAAACGACGAGGCGCAGAACGTCGTCGTGTCGGTGCGCGATTCAGGCCCGGGGCTCGATCCGGAGACTGTCAACCGCATCTTCCAGTCCTTCTTCACGACCAAGACGGAAGGGATGGGAATGGGACTGTCGATTTGCCGGTCCATCGTGGAAGCGCATGGAGGGCAGCTCTCAGCTCGCGCAAACGAACCGCACGGCGCCCGCTTCGAAGTCGCGCTTCCCCGAGAGGAGGCACAAACCAGCACGGCGCAGCTGCGAGCCACGCAGCCGCGTTGACTATACCTTCGTATAGTTCGTATCTCCTTTTGATCAGCTAGGGATCTCAGTAGATTAGAAGCGTTCACGGCGAGCGAGATTGAGAGTTTCGAGGTTGGAGCGAGAGGCAGTCATTGTCGTCGTCGATGACGACGAGTCGGTTCGGGAAACCACCAAGGGTCTGATTAGATCGGTGGGATTCTCCGCCGAGGTGTTTGGCTCTGCGGAGGATTTTTTGGCTTCCGACCATATTGGCCGTACTGATTGCCTGATTGCTGATGTCAACATGCCCGGCATGAGCGGGCTCGATCTGCATGAACGTCTCGCGGGAGCCGGCAGGACTATTCCGACCATTCTGATCACCGCCTACCCCAATGAAAGGATTCGGAGGCGCGCTCTGGATGCCGGAGTGCGCTGCTACCTGCCTAAGCCCTTTGCCGAAGGCGATCTGCTGGGCTGTCTCCGTGCGGCCTTAGGCCTCGGTATTTCCAATCGTTAAATCGTGCGATCGGTCCAACCCGATCTTCAGCCTGTCGGCCATCCGCGCCAACTCAGGCAGGGAGGCAGCTTTCATTTTTTTCATCACCTGCCCGCGATGAACTTTGACCGTAATCTCGCTGACGCCCAATTCGTAGGCAGTCTGTTTGTTTGCCCGTCCAGCCACCACCAAGGCCATGACCTCGCGCTCACGCTGACCGAGGCTCTCGAAACGGATGCGCAGCTCTGTCAAGGACTTTTCGTCGTCCAGCCGTATCCGGTCCCGCTCGAGGCCCAACTGGATCGCGTCGAGTAGGTCCTGGTCGCGGAATGGCTTGGTGAGGAACTCGATCGCGCCATCCCTCATCGCTCGCACGGTCATGGGGATGTCACCATGTCCGGTGATGAAAATTATCGGAATATGCATGTTGTCGGCCGCGAGGTCCCGTTGGAATTCGAGGCCACTGCGTCCGGGAAGCCGGACGTCGAGCACGAGGCACGCGGGCCCCTCAGGGCGACCGCCAGCAAGGAATTCGCGGACGTGGCCGAAAAGCTCCGCGTGCAGGCCTACCGATCGCACAAGGCTGCCTAGCGTCTCGCGGACTGCCGGATCATCGTCGATGACGACAACGGTCGATTGTGGGTGGGCCACCTCGATGCTCAACGCCTATATTATCCGTACAAATTATGACACTCGGGCTTGCGCCCATCAAGCTCCATCCTATCCCTACGATTGCCTGCGGGCATTAGGAATGCGTGCTGGCAGGAGCCGAACGAAGCGCTACCGCAACTGAAGGGTCGCGATAGCGAAGGCAATGAACCGGCTCGCAGGCCTATTTTCTCCAGGGTAGAGTTGCCCTCTAGCTTCGTACCGCCGACCGGCGCCTATTTGGCCCGCGCCGGCTGTGCAGTGACACCCAGGCTGTCCGCCATTCGAACCAGATCAACCAGAGACTTCGCCCGCATTTTCTGCATGACGTGACCGCGATGGACCTTTACGGTCACCTCACTCAGACTCGTTTGACCTGCGATCTGCTTATTGACGCTGCCGGTGACCACCAAGTGCATGATCTCTCGCTCGCGGGCCGTCAGCGTATCGTAGCGCGTGCGGAGGTCCGCGATCAGCTTGGCCTCCTCCCGCCGAGCGCGATCCCGCTCGATCCCAGCATGGACTGCGTCCAGCAACTCCTGTTCGCGGAGCGGCTTCGTCAGAAACTCGATGGCGCCGGATTTCATTGCTCGCACAGAGATCGGAACGTCGCCGTGGGCGCTTATGAAAATCACAGGAAGTTGAATGCTTAGATTCTGGAGAATTCTCTGCATTTCTAGCCCACTCCGCCCGGGCAGCCTGACGTCGAGGATAATGCACCCAGGAGCGTCGGGGCGCTTTGTGTCCAGAAACTCCTGACCAGAAGCGAAGGTCTGCACCTCGAGCCCGACTGAGCGTAATAGATCCCCGACGCCCTCCCGGACCGACACGTCATCATCAATGATGTAGACAATGTCCTTCATCTACGCGCCCCAACTTCGATCCGATCATGCCGGCACGTCGGATGCTGGAGCTTATTGCGATTTCGCCTCAACTGGCAACGTGAACTGAAAAATGGCGCCACGAGGGCCGTTTGGCATGGCCCAGAGCCTACCGTTGTGAGCCTCGATGATTGAACGGCTGATGGTCAGGCCGAGCCCCAAACCCTTTGGCTTGCTGCTGTAGAAAGCCTCAAACATTTCCTCGATCTTCGCAGAGTCAATCCGCGGCCCGCTGTCACGCACCGCCACTAGGACGGTGTCGTCTGCCGACGGCTCGGTACTTATCGAGAGCTCGCGTGGTCCTATCGGATCAGCCGCCATAGCATCCTTGGCGTTCATGAGTAGGTTGAGAATGACTTGCTGTAGCTGGACTTGGTCCCCCAGAACCACAGGCAGATTGTTCGACAGTTTAGTGGTTAGCGAAACGGCGGCCCGTTGCAGGTCCGTGGTTATCAAGGCGATCGTTTCCAAAACGACGTCGTTGATGCTTAACCACTCGCGACGTTCCGGCGATTTCTTGGCCATTGCCCGTATCCGCTCGATGACCTCCGACGCCCGGAATGCATCACTGACCATCCGCTCCACAGCGCGACGAGCGGAGATGATGTCGCGTGGATCCGCGTCCAGGTAACGAAGAGCCGCGTTGCCGCTGCCGACGAGACCGGTGAGAGGCTGTCTGACCTCGTGGGCGATTGAAGCCGCAAGTTCACCCATCATGGTCAACCTACTGACATGAGCCAGTTCGGCTTGCGCGAGTTGCAGGGCATTTTCCGCCTGCTTGCGATCAGTGATGTCACGCACGAGTGAAAGACGAAACCACTCTTGTCCCAGTTGAAATCTGCCGGCGCGAATTTCGACCGGAAATACGGTCCCATCCTTTCGCCTGTGGAGGGTCTCGAAAGTCGTCGTCTGTCCGGAGTCCACATGATCAACCACCTTCGCCAGTGCTTCTTGGTCAAGACCCCCGTCAAAGTCGCGCGGGTGCATTCCAATCAGCTCCTCGCGGCTGTAGCCCAGTGCCTCGCAGGCTTGCCGGTTGACGTCTATGACGGTCAGGTCGTCGGCATGCAGGAAAAATGCGTCGGTCGCGTGATCGACAAAAGTTCTGAAGCGGGACTCACTCGCTCGAAGTCGTTCCTCACCCTGCTTGCGCTCAGACAGATCGAGCACGAAAGCGACAGCCTGGTTCGTGCTCCCTTCGAAGCTTGCTTCGCCAATCAACACCGGCACGCGGGAGCCGTC
Source organism: Mesorhizobium sp. M1E.F.Ca.ET.063.01.1.1 (assembly GCF_003998155.1). Classification (NCBI taxonomy): domain Bacteria; kingdom Pseudomonadati; phylum Pseudomonadota; class Alphaproteobacteria; order Hyphomicrobiales; family Phyllobacteriaceae; genus Mesorhizobium; species Mesorhizobium sp. M1E.F.Ca.ET.063.01.1.1. The sequence goes on along the minus strand of NZ_RZSC01000006.1, from coordinate 9,732 downwards.
CTTGTGCCGGTACTCCTTTTCGAAGGGTTGAACGCTACCGGTGGACTGCAGCTCGGCCTCAGCGTCGGCGTCACGATCCCGCCATTCCTCCGTCGTCAGTTCTGAGTTGGATAGGCGTCCGCCGAGAAGGTCGTCGCGACCATAACCGATCATGCTGAGGAAAGCTTCATTCGCTTCGACAATTCGGCCATCGATATCCCGGATGAAGATCCCAATGATGTTGGCCTCGACCAGTCGACGGATCCGACCTTCGCGTTCCTCGAGATCGCGGTACAAGCCGGTATTCACAAGCGCCGTTGCCGCTTGCGAAGCTAGTATTTTGAGCACTGCCATTCGTGCCGGCGCGAACACGCGAGAGGCGAGATTATTTTCAACGTAGAGCACACCGGACAGCGCGCACTGATTGAGCAAGGGCATACAGAGGATCGATAGGCCAGGATGCTGAATGAGATATGGATCCTCGGCGAATGCCTCATTGCCGGTGGTGGAGTCTAGGATCACGCTTTCCTTCGTGCGCATGACATAGCGAAGCACCGAACCTGGCAACCTGATCGATTCAAGGGATTCGTCGCGCAAATCAACTTCGATCGCGTTACCATTCGTTATGGCCTCGGCCATCAAACGCGGTTCGCTTCCTTGCGACCCGATTAGCAAGCCTCGCTCGCCTCCCGCTTGCTCGAGGGCAATCCTCAGGACTGTCTCAATAAGTCTCTCAAGGACGATCTCGCCCGACACGGCCTGCGAAACATTGATTACCGTCGCGAGGTCGAGATGCTCCACCGGTGCTTCGATCGTCCCGGCCGCAGCGGCTGCAGTTTCTTCGGTCCGCAACTGTGGAAAGAGTTCGTCGAGTTGCCGTACCTTGCCGTCGGCTCCCCAGCGCTGATAGGCGCGACGAGCATTCTGCAGGTAAAGCGCGGCAATCTGATCGAGCCCGCGCCTACGGTAAAAGGCTGAAGCCCGATCGTAGGCGATCGCTTCGTCGTTAGGCAGCAAGTTCGTTCGGGCAAGTTGAGCGGCCTTTTCGTACAGGCGTTCCGCGTCCAGCGTCCGGTTGTCCAATCGCGCGCTCTCCGCTCCGAGCAGTGCTGCGCGGCTCCCAAAATTCTCTGGGCAGTGCTTGGACCACTCCTCTAGCTGGCGACGGTGGTCGCGCAGATCCTTTCGGTGGTGAGAGCTATCGGGAGCTGAAACTGCGTCGCAAAGTGCAGCCAGCGAAAGGCCGGCGTAGAAATGGTATTCCGCCCTCTCGAAAATGGCAGGTGTCATCCAAAGGAGGCCCTGCGCTTTCGAGGCCGCTTCAAGCGCGGTGACGTATTCGCCGGCGAGCCAGCGCGCCTGCAGCTTGCGGATCCAGTACAAGCAACTACCCGGCCGGTCGTCGATATCTTGCTCGAATTGAGACTCGTCGAAACCTGTGTCGTTGAAGCAACCGAACACCGGCGTCAGTCCACGAAGCGTTCGCACGAGTTGCAATTGCCCGGTAATGAAGCCGACAACCACGCCGAAGCCGGCCTGGCGCGCGAAGTCCAGACCGGCTTGCGCGTCACGTTCAACTTCGGCAAGCGGCTCACCGCCAGCAAGAAGATAGGTCAGCAAATTGTTGCGGCTCAGCACGGCATATGTGAGATCGCCTACTTGCTGCGCCGTGTCAAAGACACGCTCAGCGAGTGCGCGTCCCGTTTGCACATGCCGTGGCGAGGACTTAGCGAGGTTCCCGAAAGCGAGGTAGACACGCGCTTTGAGGCGATCCATTCCAGGTTGCTCGACCAGGTCCAAGCCGAGGAGGCCGAATTGGAAACCGGCCTCGTACCTGCCGAAATATGGTCCCAGCACAGTGCCTACTGCGGTGTAGGCATAGGGCGTGGTATCGCTGTTCCCGTATTTCAAGCTGACGTTGCCCATCCGTCCGATCACGAGGCAGCGCAAGTTTTCGTCAGTGAACAAAGCCGGGGTTACGAGCGAGGTAAGGACATCCATGGTGGCCAGCGCGACCGGATCTGCCATTGGGGGCAGGTCGAGAAGCGCTTCAATCGGACGGTCCCCGAGCTGTTGGAACAGCCGCGTGTATTCGCGGCGCACACGATTTCTGGTGGGATGAGCCGTCCACCGAATGCCAACGCGATGCAGATAGTCGAGCCCGACCAAAATGGCCAAGTCACTTCGACCAAGGCTCATGGAAAGGTCCACTCGCAGCCGAGTGACGCGGGCAAGATCAGTTAGGGCCGTGGCACGGCGCGACAAGGACGCGAGTCGCCCCTCCGCCTCCGCCGTAGAACCAGTGAGGAATAGGCACTCGGCTCTCAGCAGCTCGAGCGCGAAGGCAAGCTCATATCGTCGATCCCACGCATCGTGTGGCAGCAAGGCGGCTCCCAAGCCTGCATAGGTCAGCGCGGAAGCGTATGCCGCCGACGCCCTTGCGCGGCGGGCGGCAGCGAGGTTCAGGTCGGCTAGGCGCTCGCGCTCCTTGCCCGAGATGATGAGCGCCGTTCCTCGATTGAGGTGGCCGACAATCTCGAAAATGTGCTCTTCACGTGCCTCCGGAGGAGTGTGGGCGAGGAGCAGGCGACCGATCGACAGATGTGCCAAGACCCGTTCGTCTTGTGGAACGAGCGCGTAGGCGGCCTCTTGAACCCGGTCGTGCAGGAACCGGTAAGAAACCTGCTCGCGCAACACCAGCCCGGCCCGTGCCGCAGCCCAAAATGAGGCGTGCACAGCTTCGTCGCTATCGCCCCGGATCATGGTGAGCGTATCGATGGTTGCCTGATTGCCAAGGGAGGCCAGCATGTGCAGGGCACGTTGAGTGGGGGCTGGCAGGCGCCTGAGCTTACCGAGCATCAGATCCGCAACATTGTCAGCATAGCCCTTCGCTCGAATGCCTTCGAGATCCCAATTCCAGCGCCTGTGGCCACGATCGAAGCCAAGTAGTCCTTCCTCCGGCAGGGCCAGGATGAACTGAAGGGCAAAGAAGGGGTTGCCAGCGCTCTTCTTGTGCACCAGTCGTGCAAGCGGCAGGACACGGTTGCTTTCGCAATGAAGAGCATCAGCCAGCATCCGACATATGTCGCTCAGCCTGAGTGGGGTCAGTCCGACCTGATGCACTCGCCCCCCAGCTTGCCGGATCGCGGTCAGCCGCCGGATCAGGGGATGGGAAGGCGCGACCTCGTCGTCGCGATATGCACCGATCAAGAGGAGGTGGCACAAGTCCGGGTGCGTGGTCAGATCCTCAAGCAGGTCGAGCGTCGCAGCGTCAAGCCATTGAAGGTCGTCCAGAAACAACGCCAGCGGATGCTCCGGTCGGGCAAACACCGCCAGCAGATGTCTTACGATCAAATGGAAACGGCGCTTGGCGTCTTGTGGTGCCAACTCCGCGACGGGCGGCTGTTGTCCGATCAGCAGCTCGAGATCCGGGACGAGCGTCGTCATCAGCCGTCCGTTGGAGCCCAAAGCTGCAGAGAGTGCTGAGCGCCAAGGATCGAGCTCGGCATCGCTCTTGCCCAGCAGTGGCCGGAAAAGGCCCCGCAGCGCCTGCGCCAAGCTCGCATAGGGAACATCGCTCTGGTTCTGGTCGAACTTGCCTGATGCGAAAAGCCCACGCGATGGCACGAGCGCGCGATGGAGTTCGTTGATAACCGTCGACTTGCCGGCGCCGGCCGGGCCGGAAATCAACACCAACTCAGGCCCGCCCGCTGCAACAACTCGGTCGAAGGCGGCAAGCAAGATGGCGATCTCACCCTCGCGACCATATGGCTGCTCAGGGATTAGCAACTTGTCGGGCAGGTCCTGGGTGGCGAGTGGGAAGTCCTCGACCCACCCGCGCCCCTCCATCTCGGTCAGGGCGTGTCGCAGGTCGGCTTCTAGCCCGCCGGCGGTCTGGTAACGCTCCTCGGCGTTCTTGGCGAGCAATTTCATGACGATTGCCGAGACTGCGCGCGGCACTTTCGTCGCACCTTCTGACGGTGAGACGGGTCGCCTGGCAACGTGACAGTGGACCCATTCCATCGGGTCCGCAGCGGAAAACGGCAACCTACCGGTCACCATCTCGTAGAACGTAACACCCATCGAGTAGAGGTCGCTGCGCGAGTCGACAGAGCGGTTCATGCGGCCCGTTTGCTCCGGCGCCATGTATGCCAGGGTGCCGGCAATTACCTCGGGAGGTTCAGGCGCTTGGCGCTCGCGCGTAAGGTGCGACGCCAGGCCGAAGCCGGTGAGTCGAACCTGACAGTGTGCTTGGCTCACCAGGATGTTTGCCGGCTTGATGTCCCGATGAATGAGACCACGCTCATGGGCCTTGCCTACCGCTACGGTGATGCCGATAGCAAACCGCAGGAAGGTCGAAAGCTCGATCGCCCTTCCCTCCTTTCGCGGTGCTAGCAACTGGCTGAGTGGCACGCCGCCGCAGTCTTCCAGGATAAGAGTGCTATGGCCGGCGTCCTTGTTGAAAGCCAGCGGCTTCGCTGCCCATGCGCTGTCGAGCTCGTCGCGAAGCGTGTACTCATGTGCGAGCCTGTCAAGGCTAGCGCGGGTGGGGAGCTCGGCCGCGAGCCGCACAACCAGAACGGGCTGCGGCCCTTTTTGATCCTGGAGCATTTCGCGCGTGAAGATGCGATCGCCCTCGTTCCAGACGGCGTGGTGTCCTTCAAAAAGACCAGCCTGTATCCTCGCCCGCCCAGGTTCGGCAGCGTCTCGCCTGGTGTTTGCGATTTTCCTGGCGCGCCTTTTCCGGACACCTTGGACGGAGTCGTCCATCACCACACGGCTTTCTTCGCATCTGCCCTCGCCTCAAGCTCCGAGACCGGCATCAGCAGTTCTGGTCAGCGTTCCATCACTTCTGCTTTGTGTCAACGCGCTCCGCTCGCGGGGCGACCCTCTTACAAGGGTAGCCGCGCCGGTTAAGCGGGCATGTTGTTGCGGTCAAAGTGCACACCGGCGCGGCAGGTTGGCTCTGGCGGGGGATTCCAGAGGTTGCAGGAGATTAACACTGCTGCGGCTGCGGTCGGTATTATGCCGAGGTATGACGGGCTAGCCTTTTGGATGAAGTCTCTAAACCCTCAATGACCGCCCGGACTAGCCTGGATGCAGCCCGTTTAAAATCGCGAGATGGTGGCGCGGCGTGAAGTTGGGATTGCTTCGGCGTTCAGAGTGGCTGCAGTCGCTGGGCTGGAACTCTCGGCACCCTCGATGTGAATGATGGCTTCTTGGATATCGTAGTAGACCGGCATGCCGTCGTGAATGCCGTCGATGATATCCGCTCAAGACTAGATGAGTTAGATGACATCGGATGCCTCAGTGGCCGCCCGCCTCACCGGTGGACCGATCGGCGTATCTCTGCTGCGTATCGATCGTTCTTGACGACAGAACCTCGCGGAGATCCATATTGCTGGACCATGTAAGTCGGTAGTTGGGCAGTCGGGGTTTTCCTATGCAGCGGATTGACTCGAATGGCTTTTGAAAGCGACCGGTAGTCGTGAGCGTACCGAACGGGAGCCCGGCCCATCCCACTCAGGCGCGAGTATCCTCCATGGGGTGTTTGTCTTGGCGTCCTCCCAGCACATCTTTGAGCAGAAGTAATATCGGACGGGTCGCCCGTAAAAAACGCGGCAGCATGTTATACACATCATTGTAGCACCTTCACATATTCGACTCAGGCGGGTAGCCGGCACCCCCGAGCGGCATGTCGGCAGGCGCAACCCAATAAGCGACGCAGCGGCCATGCAGTCGCCGACGATGTAACGTTGGCGATTGGGGCTCGCCGCCGGCCCTTCAGGCAGGTCGCACCTCGGCGACTTCTCTACATGCGGGCATTGACGACCCTATAGTCGCGAGTTGCGCTGGAGGGGCAGTCGTTTTGATTCAAGCTGAAACTTGCGCTGTGCAGATGCGGGGCCAGGTCCGCGCATATAATGTAGTTCCGGCCTGTAGCTCGGGGCCACCCACTCCCACACCGCCGTCAGGCATCTTTCGAGCAGAGCAGAGATTTCCATGATGGTATTCCCTTCGCCGTCAGCATCAGATCATTTGTTCGAACTCGCCCACACGGCGGGCAGCCATAAATCGATCGTGGTGCCATGTCGGGGATTCGTGATTATCGAGAGTCCGCCGCCCAGGCTTTCCACGATCTGCCTGACGCTCGCCAGGCCGAGGCCGGTTCCATTTATCGTAGTCGAGAAATTCGGCTGGCCCCCCATTTTGTGCGTCCGGTCTTCCATGCCCATGCCGTTGTCGCAGACGGAAAGCCGGATCATCCGTTCTGGAAAACCCTTTTTGGTTGAAGGCGGAAACGCCAAGTCGGCAGCAATGGTGATATCCCCACCGGCAGGCATCGCGTCGCGGGCGTCTAAAACCAGATTAAGAATTGCTCGTTCGATGAGCTGCTGGTCGATCATGGCCGGCGGAATACGGTCGGCGACCTCTATGATCATCTGGATGTCAGGGGGCAGGGCGCTCGCAAGAACACCCTCAAGCTGCGTGAGCAGCTGGCGCATATCTGTCGGTTGGGGCATTACTGGTCTCGGGTTTGCAAAATCAATGAGTTGCCGGGCGAGTACCTTCGCCCGAAACGTGCAGTAGATAGCGGCATCGATTTTTCCGAGTTCTCTGCGCGTGCTGTCGCGGCGGTGCTGCAACTCTTCCAATATGTTAACAACCGGTGAGAGCAGGTTGTTGAAATCGTGAACAATCGCTAACAGCAGTACTCGCGGATCAATTTGCAGGTAGGGAGCGTCCGATCCATGAAATTCGGGACGACTGGCGTGCGAGGCATTAAAATCTAGCATGCTTCTCTCCTGACCTTTCGCCATTACTCCCAGGACAGCAGACAACAGGGCGAGTTGCGCCGCCATTGTGCGGACGTATAAACGGCTACCCTTTTGGATCATCGACCAATCGGAATCGACGTCAGAGCATCGGTGAGCCAATTTTCGTGTTGAACAATTAAGTCAATTCGACTAAGAAGTCAAATCGAAAATCGCAAGGCTACGATGCAAAGAAGGCATAACGCATGGCAAAGATCGATTTGGAGCGCAGGGCAGAGATTGGCCGCGAGCGGCGGGCCCGGACTAGGGCGCAGATTCTCGAAGCGGGAGCGTCGCTGCTCGCGGAGAAACCTCCTGAAGGCATTACGATAGATGCACTAGTCGAGGCAGCTGGCGTCGCCAAGGGTACGTTCTACTACCATTTTGAGAGTATCGATGAATTGGCTGCCGCGGTGGGCGCCTGCCTCAGCGAGAGCTTTGATGAGCTATTGAGCCCTGACCGGATGAAATTGAAGGATCCAGTCGAGCGTCTGTCTTTCGCTTTTACCCAATTCCTTGACAAGGCTAGTGCCGATACGGGATGGGCGCGCCTCGTCGTCAAGAGCGCGCAGTCCTCCCCGGAATTCGGCCGGGGCATTCGCGCGAATCTCAAAGCTGACATGGCCGAAGCCCTCGCCCAGCGCCGCATCGCCGTTCAAGATCTGGACCTCGCCGTTGATGTCGTAATGGGCATTTGGCTCCAAGTGACCCGTGGTGTCCTCGAGCGAGGCACACGACCCGGACTGACGCGCCAAGCTGTCGAGGCGGTGCTAGCAGCCCTTGGTGTGACCGAAACAACAGTTAGTGCGAAGGCCGGTAGCGGCAGAGGGGGCTCAAGCAAGTAATGCGAGCGTGTGCGTTCGCCGTGTGGACAGGGCTCGTAGGCTTCGACGACGAGCAAGCGATCTTCGCGCCGGATCAGAGCTAGCTCGATCATAGGGCGATCAGCGGCCACGATCTCGCCGGGCCCTGAGCCTAGCATCGCCGGGAGGTGGTCGACGCAGGCGCCACGACAAATGTAGGAACGCTTACGCCCCCCTCCCCCGGGTCGATTATTGCGTCGCTCGGACTCAAGGCCGCGTTAGAAGCCTAATCTAACGCGGACGTCCTGAAACTGGGTGAAGACAAGGTCTGCTCCTGTGTAGGGTTCGGATGCCGGCCGGCGATAGAGGGCTGCCGGCGATACTCGCTCCGGTACAGACGCGAGCCGCCGTCGGTGCCTGGATAACCACTCCCATTCTCCCGGAAGGGATTCGCAAGTCGCGCACCGTTCAGTCCACTGGGCCTGACGGCGATGGCGAGCTACGGCGTCGTTCGTAGCTCGCCGTTCAATCATGCCTGCAGCACAAGGTTTCCCATTTCCGATCTCTCAGTGGCCACCTCGGCTGAACGGGGTTCGCTGACCCGAAACCAAGCAACATATAAAGCCGGCAGGAAGATCAGTGTCAGCACCGTCGCGACGAGTAAGCCGCCGATGATCGCGAAGGCCATCGGCCCCCAGAAGACAGTCGGCGCGATTGGCACCATGCCGAGCGTGGCGGCGGCCGCCGTGAGCAGAATGGGGCGCGTCCGGTGGATCGTAGCTGTGACCACGGCCTCCCACGGGTGCTTGCCGGTCATCCTTTCAGTCTCGATCTGATCGATCAGGATGACCGAGTTGCGTGCAATCATGCCGGTCAGCGCCAGCACGCCGAGGATCGCGACGAAGCCGAGCGGAGCCTGTGCCAGGAGAAGGGCCGCCACCACGCCGATCATGCCGAGTGGCGCAACGCTCAACACCAGGAACATGCGCTGGAAGCTCTGGAGCTGGAACATCAGGATGGTCAGCACCAAAAGCCCCATGGCCGGCAGCACGGCCATGACCGAAGCTTGGGACTTGCCGCTCTCCTCCACTGAACCTCCGGTCGCGATATGATAGCCACTTGGAAGTGTCGCCGCGAACCTGTCGAGTTGTGGCTGAATGGCCTTGACCGCTGTTGACGGGAGGACCCCGGGCACCACATCGGCCTGCACGGTCAGCGTCGGTACACGATCGCGCCGCCAGAGGATGGGGTATTCCTGGGAATAGTCGAAGCTTGCAATCTGCCTGAGGGGAACCACCCTTCCGCCCTGTAGAGGGATCTGCAGTGAGCGGAGCGACTCAAGGGACGTTCGCTGTGTTTGTTCGGCGCGCGCGACGACGTCGACCAGGTAAATGTCGTCGCGAACCTGTGTCACTGTCGTGCCGGACACGACGGCGTTGAGCGCGGTGGCCACCACCGCGGAACTGAGCCCCAGCTGCCTCGCCTGGTCCTGGTCGACGTGAATACGCATGACCCGAGAGGGCTCGACCCAGTCGAAATTGACGTTGCGCACGCCCGCAGTCTTGCCCACGACATCGGCAAGCTGCATGGCAATCTTGCGAACCTGCTCGGGGTCCGGCCCGTCCACTCGGTATTTCACCGGCCAGCCGACGGGTGGCCCGAGCTCCAGCGGATTGACTCGCGCGACGACCTGCGGGAAACGCGTGGCCAAGGCCTTCTCAAGGCGCGCGCGCACCTGCTCGCGTTCCTTAAGGCCTTTCGTCACAATGACAGACTGCGCGAAGAAGGGATTGGCCAGGGCTACGTCGAGCGGCAGATAGAAGCGGATGGCACCCTGACCGACATAAGTCGAGAAATGCTCGACATCCGGATCGGCGGCGACAATCTCGTCGAGCTGTTGCACCACGTCGCGTGTCGCCAGGACTGAGGCATTGTCCTGCAGCTTCAAATCCATCAAGAGCTCGGGCCGATCGGAGGAGGGAAAGAACTGCTCCGGGATGAGGCGGGTCCCCGCCAAGGCTGCCGCGAATAGGCCGGCCGTGACAAGAATGGTGATCCACTTGGCCCGCATTGCAGCCAGCAGGAAGCGCTTGAACAGGCGCATCGGCGCGCTCAGCGTTTCACTGTGGAAATGC
>NZ_RZSC01000069.1:0-16609 GCF_003998155.1 Mesorhizobium sp. M1E.F.Ca.ET.063.01.1.1 | reverse complement strand
GGCTGTATTGCTTGCCATTGAAGGTATGCGGGCGGTTCTCGATCGTGCCGGCAACGACGACCTTGCCGGCATAGAGCTTGTCCTGGAGATCGAGCGCCTTGTCCTGTTGCGGCAGGCCGCCGATGTCGATCGAGACACCCTTGATGATCTTGCCTGAGGCGAGGTCAAGCGCGCTGTTCGAGGGGCAGGGCGCCATCACGCAGCGCAGGCCGTTGTCGCAGGGCACGTAGCTGCCCTGTCCGCCGGCGCCGGCTTCGGCCGCGGACAGGCAGAGGGCAGTGATCAGAAGGGCTGGCGCGACGCTCTTGGTCATGGCAAGAAGGTCGTCGTCAAATCCGGGAAAATTGAGGCGTCCGCCAGACGTCAGTCGGTCGGGAAGCGGCGCCGGTAATGGTCGATCACTTCCGGGTTGCGCAGGTTGACCGGCAATTTGTCGGCAAGCACCAGCAACGCCTCGTTCGCCGCGCCAACACCCATGCGCATCATCGATTCCTCGGTGATGCCTGCCATATGCGGGGTGACGATGACGTTGTCGAAGCCGAAATAAGGATGGTTCGGCGGCAGCGGCTGGGTCGCGAAGACGTCGAGCGCAGCTCCGCCGATGCGGCCCTTTCGCAGGGCTTCGATCAACGCCTCGTGATCGATCACCGGTCCGCGCGAGACATTGATCAAAAGCGCATTGGGCTTCATGCGGGCGATGCGCTCGCGGCTGATCAGGCCGCGCGTCTCTTCGGTCAGCGGGCAGCAGAGGACGATGATGTCGCTCTGCTCGACCAGCGCGTCGATCGACAGGAAGCCGACGCGCTCGGGCGCCGGGCGCAGGCTGCGCGTCGTCGCCACGACATTGAGGTCGAAGCCGTGCGCGGCGATATGGCCGACGGCCTGGCCGACCGCGCGGAGGCCGACAATGCCGACCGTCTTGCCGGCAAGTTCGCTGGTGGAATTGGCGTGTTCGCGCCCGGCGAGCCAGCCCTTGGCACGCAGGTCGCGATCCATCACGCGGAAGCGCCGCAAGAGCGCGAGCGCCACGAACATCACATGTTCGGCGACCGAGCGGGCATTCACGGCCGGCACGTTCGCCACCAGCACGCCGGCAGCGGTGGCGGCCTCGACCGGGATCATGTCTAGCCCCGCGCCATGGCGGATCGCGGCGCGCAAATTGTCTGCGCCATCGAACAGCTCCGGCGGCAGCGGCGCGCGCACGATGACGATGTCGGCGTCGCGGGCCTCGGCGACCAGGGTCTTGGCATCGAGGGCGGAAGCGATTGCCAGCTTGCCTGCCCCCGCCAGCATGGCCGTGGCGCGCGGGTGCAGTGGATGCGTCGACAGGATTTTCGGCATCGTCAGGTTCAGGCCTTTTCGAGCGCCATGTTTTTCGGCTCCGTCAAGCGACCTTCGATGATCCCCTTCCAGTAGCTCTCGGCCCCTTGCAGGTGCGCGCTCATCAGCGCCTGGGCGAGATTGCCGTCGCGGCGCAGCAGCGCCTCGTAGATCTGGATGTGCTCGGCATGCGAACGCACGCTGCGCTCGGGGTCGTTGAAATAGATCGGCAGGCGCTGCTCGCCCATCAGGTAATAGACGCTGCAGATGTTGTGGAAGACGCCGTTCTTGGTCGCCCGCACGATCTCGAGATGGAACTCGCGGTCTTCCTTGGCGAGGCCTTCGCCGGCGGCGATGCGCTCTTCGGAAGCCTTCAGGATCTCGCGCAGCCGCTCGAAATTTTCCTCGGTGGCGCGCGAGCAGGCAAGCTCGGCCGCCTTGATCTCATGGATCTTGCGCAGCTCGACGGTCTCGTAGATCTGCACCGGATCGAGCGGCAGGCCCGCGCGGGCGAAAAGCGCTAACGCTTCTACGCTTGCCTGCTTGGTGTCGATGTAGATGCCTGATTTGGCGCGGCGCTCGACGATGCGCATGGCTTCCAAAATCGCCAGCGCTTCGCGGATCTGGCCACGGCTGACGCCGAAATGCTCCGCCAGTTCGCGCTCCGACGGCGTGCGGCCCGACTCCTTGTCCGAGTTGGAGAACAGATAGGCGGCGAGTTCCGCGAGGAGGTTCTTCTCTTTCATCGTCAAATGCGTTGCGCGTGCGCCTCCAGGAACCGCTCCGAAATGGTGAAACCCAGTCCGGGCTTTTCAGGGATCGCTATCATACCGTCTTTCGCTTCGACAGTCTCTTCGACGAGATCATGGATCATCGGATTGGCGCCAAGCGAATATTCGACGATGAAGCTGGCGGGCGAAGCCGCGCAGACATGCAGCCCGGCAAAGAAGCAGGGCGCCCCGGCCCAAAGATGCGGCGCAAAGCGCAGGTTGAAGGCGCTGGCGATGGTGCCGATCTTCATCGCCTCGCTGATGCCGCCGCAGAAGGCGGGGTCCGGCTGGAAGATATCGGCCGATTTCAGCAAGGCAAGATCGCGGAAGGCGAAGCGCGTCGCCTCGCTCTCGCCAGTGGCGATCGGGGTCGAACCCGAGGCGCGCACCTCGGCCATGCCGGGCTTGTCGTCGGCGATCACCGGCTCTTCGAACCAGGCGAGGTCGAGGTCGGCGGTGAGGCTGATGAAGCGCTTCGCCTCGGCGACGGTATAGGTGCCGTGCGCGTCGACCATCAGCTCGATATCCGGACCGACCGCTTCCCTCGCGGCGCGCACGCGCGCGGCCGAAATATGCGGCGCGCCGTCCATGGCGCCGATGCGCATCTTCAGCGCTTTGAAGCCGCCCTTGGCGATGTAGGATTTGAGCTGGTCGCCGATCGCATCGGCGCCGGCCCAGCCTCCCGACGCATAGGCCTGCATGCGCTCGACCTTGCGACCGCCGAGGAGCCGCCAGACCGGCTGCCCCAGCGACTTGCCGAGGATGTCCCAGAGCGCGATGTCGACAGCGCTGATCGCCGCCACGCTCATGCCGCGCCGCGCCAGCTGCGGCATGGCGTGGCCGGCATGGGCGGCCGTGTTGTGACGCACGCCGTTGTAAAGCATTTCCCAGATGATGCCGATGTCGGCCGGGTCGCGGCCGATGAGCTGCGGCGCGATCTCGTGGTTCAGCATGTGGACCAGCGCGCCATAGCTGCCGGCGCTGCCGGCGGCGTTCTTGCCTTCGCCCCAGCCGACCAGGCCGTCATCGGTCTCGATGCGCAAAATGGCGGCATCGAACGTCGTGACCTGACCGAAGTCGCTGCGATGCTGCTTTGCGACTTCGATCGGTACGCGAACCCACCAGGCCTGGACGTCTCTGATACGCATCTTCATCCCCGGCCCCGCCGCCCGGTCGGGCGGAAGGGCATCAATCGGACCGGCTACTTGATCAGCGGCAGCAGCGTTTCGGCCGTGATACGCATCTGGTCGGTGTAGAATTTCTCGGTGAGCAGGCTGGAGCCGTGGTCCTGGATGAATTTGAGCTGCTCGGGCGAGATATCGACAGGGTTGCGCTCCACCATTTCCGGATAGGGCGCGGCCGGTGTGCGGTCGACCGGCGCGACGAACTCATTGGTCAGCGCGCCGTCATAGCCGATCTCCTTCAGCGTGCCGACGATCTTCGGCCAGTCGATCTGGCCGAGGCCCGCGGCGAAGCGGTTGTTGTCGGCGACATGGAAATCGAACAGGCGCTTTCCGACCTGGCGGACAGCGTCATAGACGTTAAATTCCTCCATGTGGATGTGATAGGCGTCGAGGCACACGCCGCATTCCGGGCTGACCGCGTCGGCGAGCGCGAGCGCCTGGGCGCCACGGTTGAAGAGATAGGTCTCGAAGCGGTTGAGCGGCTCGATAGCGATCCTGACGCCGACCTTCTTGGCATGGGCGAAGCATTCGCGCGTGGCGTCCACCACCCAGCCCCACTCTTCCGCCTCGGTGCCGTCCGGCACCACCTTGCCGACGGTGGCGGGAACCAGCGTGATGATCTCGCCGTCGAGCTCGCTCACCATGGTCAGCACGTCCTTGACATATTGCACCGAGCGCTCGCGCTGGCCTTGGTTCTTGGCGGCGAGGTTGCGTTCGCCCAGCATCAGCGTCACCGAGCCCCAGCAGCGGATGCCGTGCTCCTTCAACAGCGCACGCGTTTCCTTGATCTTGTATTGAGCGGGCTCGCCGGAAATTTCGATCGACTCATAGCCGAGTTTCTTGATCCGCTTGAGCGTCACCTCCAGCGGCTCCGCCCGCATCCAGTTGTGCGTCGAAAGATGCATGATCTATCCTTCCCAGAATTCGCCTGTCACGTTTGCCCACGACGTCTCCCAAGGAGCGCGCCGCACGATTCCTCCCCAGGGCGTTCCAGCGATTTTTCTCGAAACTGGTTCTACCAATTGGGTCTAACAGGACCTCTACAGCAAATTCGCATGAACGGCAAGAAGACCGCGAACAGGGCCTCGACCTTCGCGTAATTTGTTGATTTAAATGGATTTAGCCTATCTTCTGCAATCGCTCTTGCTGCTCTTCCGCTGTTTCCGGCCGCTTGACCAAATTTCCGGATTTGGTAATACCAGAATGGCACCATGCTTCGGTGCCGATACCGAACGACCAAACAGGCTAGCCCTCACTCCAATCGGCGCTATGCTTGGTCCGTGAAAAACGAGAGGGAGGATGCCGATGCCGACGACGATGAAGGGTCCCGGCCTGTTTCTGGCGCAGTTCGCGGGCGATGCCGCACCGTTCAATTCGCTGGCCTCGATCACCAAATGGGCGGCCGGCCTGGGCTACAAGGGCGTGCAGATCCCAACCTGGGACGGCCGCTTGTTCGATCTGAAGATGGCGGCGTCGTCGAAAACCTATTGCGACGAGGTGAAGGGCATCTGCGCGGATGCAGGCGTCGAGATCACCGAATTGTCGACGCATCTGCAGGGTCAGCTCGTCGCGGTGCACCCGGCCTATGACGCGCAGTTCGACGGCTTCGCGCCGGCCGAGGTGCACAACAATCCGAAGGCGCGTCAGAAATGGGCGGTCGAGCAGATGGAGTTCGGCGCCAAGGCGTCGAAGAATCTGGCCTTGAAGGCCTCGGTGAGCTTCAGCGGCGCGCTTGCCTTTCCCTACCTTTATCCGTGGCCGCAGCGGCCACCAGGCCTGATCGAAGAAGCCTTCGCCGAACTCGGCAAGCGCTGGAAGCCGATCCTCGACGTGTATGACGAGAACGGCGTCGATGTCGGCTACGAGATTCACCCGGGCGAGGATGTGTTCGACGGCGCGACCTTCGAAATGTTCCTCGACGCGGTCGGCGGCCACAAGCGCTGCAACATCAACTACGACCCGTCGCATTTCTTGCTGCAGCAGCTCGATTATCTCGAATTCATCGACATCTACCACGAGCGGATCAAGGCATTTCATGTCAAGGACGCCGAGTTCAACCCGACGGGACGGCAGGGCGTCTATTCCGGCTATCAGGGCTGGGTGAACCGGGCAGGACGTTTCCGTTCGCTCGGCGACGGGCAGGTGGATTTCAGTGGCATCTTCTCCAAGCTCACCCAGTACAATTACGATTCCTGGGCGGTGCTGGAATGGGAATGCTGCCTCAAGCATCCGGAAGACGGTGCGGCCGAAGGCGCGCCCTTCATCCAGCATCACATCATCCGGGTCACGGAGAGGGCTTTCGACGATTTCGCCGGCGGCACCAGCGACAAGAAGCTGCTGCGCGCGATGATGGGGATTTAGCACCGCTTTCCCTCCCCCACGAGGGGAGGGTGGCCCGAAGGGCCGGGTGGGGTCGGTTCATGCCGAGCTCCACGCCGGGCGACCCCACCCGATCCGCTGCGCGGATCGACCTCCCCTCAAGGGGAGGAAACCAACAATGGAGGGACAAAAGCATGGTCGGCGCATCGAAGTCGGAAACGGGAGGCGGCCCGATCCGCTACGGCATGGTCGGCGGCGGGCAGGGCGCCTTCATCGGCGCGGTGCACCGGATCGCGGCGCGCATGGACAATGACTTCGTGCTGGTGGCCGGCGCGCTGTCGTCGAATCCGGAACGGGCAAAGGCTTCGGCCGAAGAACTCGGGCTCGATCCGTCGCGCAGCTACGGCTCCTACGCCGAGATGGCCAAGGCCGAGGCCAAGCGGCCGGACGGCATCGAAGCGGTGGCGATCGTCACGCCCAACAACGTGCATGTGCCGGCGGCCAAGGCCTTTCTCGAGGCAGGCATCCACGTCATCTGCGACAAGCCGCTGGCGACTTCGCTCGCCGAAGCGAAGAAGCTCGCGACGCTGGTGGAAAAGACCGGCAAGGTGTTCGTGCTCACCCACAACTACACCGCCTATCCGATGATCCGCCAGGCGCGTGAGATGGTGGCCAAGGGCCAGCTTGGCGACATTCGCATCGTGCAGTCGGAATATCCGCAGGACTGGTTGACCGAGGACCTTGCCGCTACCGGCCAGAAGCAGGCCTCGTGGCGCTCGGACCCCAAGCAGGCCGGCGCCGGCGGCGCGCTCGGCGACATCGGCACGCATGCCTATAATCTTGCGCGTTTCGTTTCCGGCCTGGAGCTCGATTCGCTGTCGGCCGATCTCGATGCCTTCGTGCCGGGCCGGCAGCTCGACGACAATGTCAACGTCATGCTGCGCTTCAAGCCGGTCGGCAACAAGCATCCCGCCAAGGGCATGATCTGGGCCAGCCAAGTGGCGCCCGGCCACGAGAACGGGCTGAAGCTGCGCATCTACGGCTCGAAGGGCGGGCTCGAATGGGTGCAGGCCGACCCGAACTATCTGTGGTACACGCCGTTCGGCCAGCCGAAGCAGTTGCTGACCCGTGCCGGCGCCGGCGCGATGCCCGTGGCGGCGCGTGTAACGCGCGTGCCGTCCGGCCATCCGGAAGGCTATCTCGAAGGCTTCGCCAACATCTACCAGGAGGCCGCGCGGGCGATCCGGGCAGCACGGCGCAAAGGCGGCAAGCTGGCCAAGGATGTCGTCTTCCCGACGATCGCGGACGGCGTCGAAGGCATGGCCTTCATCGAGGCCTGTGTGAAGTCGTCGAAGAAGAATGGGGCGTGGACGAAGCTCTAGGGGTGACGATATTCAGGTGAGGCCGGCCTGCAAACGGCGGCTTCCTGCGCTTCCGGTGCTCACGTACTTCAAGTACGCTCCGCTCCGGTTCTCGGAATCCGCCATTTTCGGCTCGGCCTGACCTGAATCTCATCACCCCTCGTTCGAAGGTGATGAGGGAGAGGGGATGTCGATGAAGATCGGCATGTGCATGTTCCTGTGGACCACCAGCGTCTCGACGAAGCATGAGGCGCTGCTGAAGGACATCAAAGCAACCGGCTTCGACGGCGTCGAGATCCCGGTCTTCGCGGGCGGGCCTGACGACTACAAAAAGCTCGGCGAGATGCTCGACCGCATCGGCCTGGAACGCACCGCGGTCTCGGCCATGGGCGATCCGGCGATGAACCTGATCTCGCCCGATGCCGCGACGCGCAAGGCCGGTATCGACTACATGAAATGGGCGATCGACTGCAGCGCGGCGCTTGGCGCGAACCGGCTGAGCGGCCCGCTGCACTCGACGCTGGGCGCCTTCTCCGGCAGCGGGCCGACAGCGGCCGAGAAGCAGCGTTCGATCGCCTCGCAGCGCGCCATCGGCGACCATGCCGGCAAGAAGGGCGTCACCGTTGGGCTGGAAGCGCTCAACCGCTTCGAATGCTACCTGGTGAACACGATGGACGATCTGTCGGAGCATATCGACGCGATCGACCGGCCTCACGTCAAGGCGATGTACGACACCTTCCACGCCAATATCGAGGAAGCCGATCCGATCGGCGCCTATACGCGCAATCGCAGGAACATTGTTCATATCCATATTTCGGAGAATGACCGCGGCGTGCCGGGGCGCGGCCACGTCCCCTGGAAGGAGACTTTTTCAGCCATCCGCAAGAGCGGCTATGACGACTGGCTGACGATTGAATCGTTTGGACGCTCGCTGAAGGACTTGGCAGCGGCGACGAAGGTGTGGCGCGATTTCGCCGAGAGCCCCGAGGCGGTGTACCGCGAAGGGTATAGGCATATCAGGGATGGGTGGAGGAAGGCGGCTTAGAGGCCCTGCGCCTAGTCCAACTTCTATTTGCGTTCGCAACGGTTGCCAGGTGGTTCCCCCACTCCGTCTCGGCTTCGCCGAGCCACCTCTCCCCCCTCCGGAGGGAGAGGAAAGGGAGCCTCGTGGCTCGGGAGAGGAAGAAAGCCTCGGCCTAGACCGTGATGGCGTTTCGTTGAATCGCCACCACAATCTAAATCTTTGTTGGAGCATGATCTTTCTCCGAAAACCGGTTCCCACTTTTCGGGATCATGCTCTAGGAGGACAGGCGTCGGCTCGGACAGCCTGGCGCCTTTCCTCTACCCCGTCGATCGGGGGAGAGGTGTCGAGCGCAGCTCGACGGAGTGGGGGTCGACCCTTGGCTCGGCGCTGCACGATGCCTGCGCCTATGGTTCACAAGGTTATCCCTGCGCGGCCTGCAGCCGGTTGTAGTCATGCAGCGTGCGGCTCAGCCGCCTGCGCAGGAAGTTCGAGATGTTGTCGAAGATGAAGACGACGAGCAGCGTCAACAGCACCATGTAGAAGACGTTCGCCCAGTTAGAATTGGTGCGCATCGCTTCCCAAAGCTTCAAGCCGATGCCGCCGGCGCCGACGGCGCCGATGATGGTCGCGCCGCGGGTGTTCGATTCCCACTGGTAGAGTGTCTGGCTGATGAAGATCGGCACCACCTCCGGCAGCACGCCGTAGCGCTGCACGAGCAGGCCGTTGGCGCCGGTCGACAGCACGCCTTCGCGCGGCTTGTCGTCGATGTTCTCCAGCGCCTCGGAATAGGTTTTGCCGAGCGTGCCGATCTCGGTGAAGAAGATGGCGGCGCTGCCGGCGAGCGGGCCGGGGCCGAAGGCGCGGGTGAAGAACAGCGCCCAGATCAGCATGTCGACCGAGCGCATGAAATCGAAGAAGCGCTTCAGGACCTGGCTGAGCAGGCCGCTCGGCGTGATGTTGCGGGCGGCGAAGAAGGCCAGCGGGAAGGCGACGATGCCGCCGAGCAGCGTGCCGAGGAACGCCATGACGATGGTCTGCAAGAGCTTCGTCCAGACGTCGCCATGCTGCCACTGCGCGTTGTTCCAGATGTTGTCGGCGGCTAAAGCCAGGTTCGACGTGCCGGGCTTGAGCTCAGGCCCCGAAAGGATCAGCGAAAACACCTCGCCGGCCGACTTGCCGAAGAAGGGCGAGCGGGTGTCGAAGACGAAATTCGCCCAGCCAAGGAAGCGCTTGCGCACCTTGACGCGGTCGACGGTGATGCGCACCTCGCCGGCAAAGCCCATCTTGGCGACGACCTCGTCATCATGCACGGTCACCCAGTCCGGCACCGGGCCGGACACCTGCGGCTTGCCGCTGGTGAGCGACACAGGCACCCTCTGGCCATTGGCGACGATTGTCGCCCTGGTCTTGTCGAAGATGACGGACTTTGCATTGCCGTCGATCTGCACGGTGAAGGTGCCGTCGGGATTCCTGATCACCCAGTCCGGATTGGGGTTCTCGCCAAGCGCGGAAAAGCGCGGATACTTCGGCGTGATCTGTGGCTGGTCGAGGCGGAATTCCGGCTGCAGGTCGTAGCTGATCCATTGCGACAGGAAGAGCGGCAGGCGCTCCCAATGCGATTCTTTCAGCACCTGCGGCAGGCTGAAGAACCACAAGGCATAGGCGAGATAGAGCACCGTGCCCGCGATCAGCAGCAGCGGCCAGAAGCGCCTGTAGGCCGGCCGCTGGAATATCTGCGGGTGGCGTTCCTCGATGGCCCTGATTTCGTCGACTGTCATAGCCATGGTCAAGCAGCGCTCATCAGGAAGGCCTGCTCGCCGACCAGTTTGCGGCGCAGCCAGGCGGAGAACTGGTCGACGAGGAAGATGGTGACAAAGAGCAGCAGCACCAGCGCCAACGTCTTGGCGCCGAAGCCGCGCGAGATCGAAAGCTTCAGCTCCTCGCCGATGCCACCGCCGCCGACGGCGCCCATGATGGTCGAGATGCGCACGTTGATCTCGATCCTGAGCAGCGTGTAGGACATGAAATTGGGCAGCACCTGCGGCAGGTCGGCGAAGCGCACGCGCTCGATCCAGTTGGCGCCGACCGCGCGCAGACCCTCCTCGGGACGCATGTCGATGTTCTCGTTGATCTCGTAGAACAGCTTGCCCAGCGCGCCGATCGAATGCAGGCCGATGGCGATGATGGCGGCGACCGGACCGATCGAGACGATGGCTGCGAACAGCCCGGCGATGACGATCTCCGGGAAAGCGCGCAGCAGTTCCATGAAACGCTTGACGACGAGCCGCAGGATCGGGCTCGGCGTCAGGTTGCGCGCGGCGATGAAGGAGAAGGGAACGGCAAAGACGAAGCCGATAAAGGTCGAGACCAGCGCCACGTTGACGGTGGTCAGCATCAGCTCGAAATATTCGGGGATGTAGATGCCGCCCCAGATGTAGACGCGGCCGAGCGGGAAGTTGAATTCCTGCGTGCCCTTGTCATGCGGCGAGGCGATGTCGAACAGCGCCCGCCAGACGTCGTTCCAGTCCTTCGGGATCAGCCAGCTCAGGAAATCCAGGATATGCGGCAGCCGGTCGAAGAAATGGCCGGCATTGGCCTCGTCGGCGAACCACATCGTCGCGAACATGGCGACAAGCAGCAGGCCGGCGCCTAGCGCGGTGTAGAAGCGGCGAAGCGAGGTCTGGCGCCGCCAGGCGTCCGCCTGCTGCCGGGTTGCTTCGGAGTGGATTGTCGCTGAGGCTGTCATGATCGGAGCATGCAAAAAGGGCGGCGTTTCAAAACGCCGCCCTTTCTTCCTGATGCCGTCAGCCGCCGATCGCGGCTTTGCGGGCCTCGACGATGACTTTGTAGAAGTCCGGCTTCACCGGGACATAGCCGGTGAAATCGCCGCCCTCGACGCCCTCGAAGCAGGGCTTGTCCTTGCCCGGGAGGGCGGTGAAGAAGTCGGTGAGCTTGGCAGTCATGTCGGCGCCGATCGCTGTGCGGACAACCAGCGGGCCGTTCGGGATCAGGCCCGAGCGCCAGACTTCGACGAAGTCGTTCGGGTCGACGGCGCCCTTGGCGACTTCCTTGTGGAAGGTGCCGGAGGTGTAGCCGTTCTTGAAGTCGCCGATGCCGGAGGAATCGTCCACCGCCACGTCGACCTTGCCGTCGCGAACGGCCAGAACGTTGTTCTCATGGCCGCCATTGAACTGGGTCGAGGCGAAATAGGTCTCGTTGGAGGCGCCGGTGTCCTTCGGAATCTGGGTCAGCGGGATCAGATAGCCCGAAGTCGAATCCGGATCGGCATAGCCGAGCTTCTTGCCCTTGGCCGACTTGATGTCGGTGATGCCGGAAGTCTTCAGCGCCAGGCCGATCGAATAGTAGCCGGTCGAGCCATCGGTCTGCTTGGTGGTGAGGATCGGGGTGACCGCGTTCGGGTCCTTGAGGTAGACGCTGGCATAGCCGGACGCGCCGAGCTCGGCGAAGTCGAGCGTGCCGCCGAGCAGACCCTGGATGACGCCGTCATAGTCGGCGGCCGGGAACAGCGACACCTTCTCGAAGCCGAATTCGGCCTTGAGGTGGTCGGCAAGGCACTGGTAGTTGCGCAGGCGGTCGGTCTCGTTCTCACCGCCGAGGATGCCGACGCGGAACTCCTTGATGTCGGCGGCGTGAGCGGCGCTTGCCGCCATGGCCAGCATCGATACGGCGCCAAAAACCATTTTCCTGAACATTTTGATCTCTCTCCTGTTGCTCCGGCTGCGCGCCGGTGACGTTCGAATTTTTGAGTTTTGCCTTTGACGCGGACGGGCGATCCGGGTTGCTCTTTGCCGAAATCCACGATTTGCCCGGAGCGGCTACAGCCCGGGCAATGGACTCAGTAGCCAGGGAAGGCCGGTTCGAGCGGTCCGGCGGATGCGGTGATCTTCGGCTTGACGGTGACGCTGGTCGACGTGATCGCCTCGGAGATCTCGACGCCGTTGGCATCGGCGCCATAGACGGTGCGCACGGCGTCGCGGTCGAGATCCTCGGGCGCGCCGTCGAACACGACCTTGCCGGCGGCCATGCCGATGATGCGGGTGCAGTAGGCGCGGGCGGTGTCCAGCGTATGCAGGTTGGTGACGACGGTGATGCCTTCGCGCAGGTTGATGTCGCGCAGCGAATCCATGACCACCTTGGCGTTGAGCGGGTCGAGCGAGGCGATCGGCTCGTCGGCCAGAAGCACCTTCGGCTGCTGCATCATGGCGCGCGCGATCGCCACGCGCTGCTGCTGGCCGCCGGAAAGCGTGCCGGCCGGCTGCAGCGCGGTGCGGGCGATGTCGAGGCGCTCGAGAGCCGCCACCGCCTCCGCGCATTCGGTGCGCGAGAACATGCCGAGCAGGTTGGAAAGCGTCGAGCGATGGTTGAGGCGGCCGAGCAGAACGTTGGTCAGGACGTCGAGGCGCGGCACGAGGTTGAACTGCTGGAAGATCATGGCGCAGTCGCGCTGCCAGCGGCGCAGCGGCGAGCCCTGCAGGCGGGAAACGTCGGAGCCGTCAAAAAAAATCGATCCCTGGCTGGGATCGATGAGACGGTTGATCATGCGCAATAACGTCGACTTGCCGGCGCCGGAACGGCCGATGATGCCGACCATCTGGCCCTGCGGGATCGATACGTTGATGTCGCTGACCGCGGTGTTCTTGCCAAATCGTCGGGTTACGCCGCGGATTTCCAACGTGGCCGATGATGCTGACATGGCAAGACTCCGGTACGTCGCAGTTTTGAAGGTCCGTTAACCTTCGCTAGCGCAGCCCCATGAAGCTGGGGTGTCGGATTGATGTCAGTTTTGTTACGACCCACAGGCAGGAATCGTCGTTTATGCACGTCGTTGTCCCAAAACCGCTGGGCACCTTTGGGCGACATGCACGGGCTCATCCAAGGACCAGCAATTCCTCGAAGTGCTTCATGTCCTTGAAGCTGCAGAAGGCCGGCGGGCGCAATTCGATCACTGGAGCCTCGCGGTCGAGGAACGACAGGCAGTCGTCGAACAGGTCCTGCCAGGCTGACACTCGTTCGTCGGCGAGGCGGCGGATCTGGTAAGCGAAGGTGATGTGGAAGATGTAGCTGTCGTGGTCGGGGTGACGATAGCCGAACGGCACCGACAGCGCGTCACGCCATGCCTTGAGGATAGCACGGTCCTCTTCCGTGGCACCGGCGACCGTCAGGCCGTTTGGCGTGACGCCGATGGCCTTGATCCTGAATGCACCGTTGCCCTCGAAGCCCTGCAGCCGCTCCAGATAGAGGCGAGTGATGTCGTCGATGCTGGTGTTCAACGGCACATCGGAAGGCCAGTAGGGAAGGCGGCGCCGGTATTCTATGATGCCCTGGAACAGGGTCATATGCAGGCTGGAGATCGGCGTGAAGGCGAGGCGATCGGCGTCGGGCATGGAGAGGATACGCTCGCGCACCGCGATGATTGCGGCTTCGGATGGCGAGCCCTCGACGAGGTGGCTGACAACGGTGTTGCCCGGCTCGAAAAGGAAATTGCCCGATGTGTCATAGCGGGTGCCGAGATGCATCGGCGGCATCGGGTTGGTGCCTTCGAAGAAGGAGGCAAGCGAGGGTCTGACTTTGTCGAGCATGGCGATCTCCCTGGGGGAGATCGCCTCTGCCCGAGTCGTGTGTCAAGGATGTGAATGGTGAAGGCTTCCCCAGCCCGAACCTTGTTGTCCGCCATTCACTATTGACCATTCACGAGATTCAGCCGCCATACTTTTCCAGGAAAGCCTCGGCCTCCAACTCGCGAAAATCGTCGAGCGCGGCGCGCAGCCGGGCATGGTCCCAATCCCACCAGGCGAGCGCCTGGTAGCGCTCGGCGGTGCGGCGGTCGAAACGCTCGCGGATCGGTTTTGCCGGCACGCCGGCGACGATCGTGTAGGGCGCGACATCCTTCGACACCACGGCACCGGCGCCGACCGCCGCGCCATCGCCGACGGTCACGCCGGGCAGCACGGTCGAGCCATGGCCGAGCCAGGTGTCGTGGCCGATGGTGACGCGCTTGGCGCGGCGCTGGGCAAAGAACTCGCTCTCATGCTCGGCGTCGTCCCAATAGTCCGAGGCACGGTAGGTGAAGTGGTGCAGCGTCGGCCGCCAAGTCGGATGATTGGTGGCGTTGAGGCGAACGCTTGCCGCGATGTTCGAAAACTTGCCGATGGTTGCGCACCAGACAGCGCAGTCCTGCATCATGTAGGAGTAGTCGCCGAGCTCGCTTTCAGAGACACGGCTGCGCTCGGCGATCTCGGTCCAGCGGCCGAGCTTCGAGTTCTCGACTTGCGCCGTCTCGTGGACCAGCGGCGTCTCCGAAAGCTTTCTCATGCGGCGATCTTTCCGGCGGCGAAGGCGGTGACGTCGATGACGCGGTCGGCCACCGCGTCGCGCACATCCAGGTCGTGGAAGATGCCGAGCAGGGCGACGCCCGCCGCCTTCTTGGCGGCGACGAGTTCGACCACGACGTCGCGGTTTTTGGCGTCGAGCGAAGCTGTCGGCTCGTCGAGCAGCAGGATAGGATGCTCGGTGATGAAGCCGCGCGCGATGTTGACGCGCTGCTGCTCGCCACCGGAGAAGGTCGCCGGCGGCAGCGCCCAGAGTTTTTCCGGGAGGTTGAGCTGCGCCAACAGGAAACGAGCCTTCGCCCGCGCGCCTTCCCTGTCCTCACCGCGCTCGACCAGCGGCTCGGCGACGACATCGAGCGCCGAGACGCGCGGCACGGTGCGCAGGAACTGGCTGACATAGCCGATGGTGTGGCGGCGCACGGCAAGCACGGTGCGCGGACTGGCGGAGGCGAGGTCGATCAGGCCGTCTCCATGCTGGACGATGATCTGGCCTTCATCGACGGCGTAATTGCCGTAGAGCATCTTCAGGATCGAGCTTTTTCCGGCGCCCGACGGGCCGCCAAGCACCGCGCATTCGCCGGCACGGATCGAGAAGGAGACGCCCGCCACCACCGGCAGCCTGACGCCGTCGCGCAGGTGCATGGTGAAGCTTTTCGCGACATCGGAAACGACGAGAGGGGTGGGCATTAGAAAGTGCTCCTTTCGCTGTTTGCGTGGTGGCTGAAGTACCCCCGCCCGGACCTTCGGTCCGACCTCCCCACAAGGGGGAGGTAGGGGCAGGCGCTGCCAACAAAAAAACCCGCCTCGAGGGCGGGTTTTTCAAATTCTGGAGGCGTATCCGGCTTAGAGGCCGAAACCTTCGAAGCGCTTCTTGAACTTGGACAGGCGGCCGCCGCGGTCGAGCAGGGTCTGCTGGCCGCCGGTCCAGGCCGGGTGCGTGGTCGGGTCGATGTCGAGGTTCATCGTGTCGCCTTCCTTGCCCCAGGTGGAGCGGGTCAGGTACTCGGTGCCGTCGGTCATGACGACCTTGATGGTGTGGTAGTCGGGATGGATATCGGCCTTCATTGTCGTGTTCCTGGCTTGCCGGCGCTGGTGACGGGCCCATGGCCTGCGTCGATGCGCCCCTTTTTAAAACTCGAAGCCGCAGCTAATGAAAAGCCACGGCTTCTAAAACGGTCGGCGAGCCTATACATCAGCCGGAATTGAATCACAAGGCCGCGGCAGGCGCATATTGTAGCGCATGACCGGCAAGCGGCCAGAGGAAACGCTCATGGCGGATATCGGTGTCAGTGCAGACGAGCGCAGACGCTCGGTCCGGCCGCTCAGAAACCTTTTCCCCTATATCACCCGCTACCGGAAACTGGCGGTCGGCGCCATCATCTCGCTGATCGTGGCGGCAGTGACCACGCTGGCGTTGCCGATGGCCGTGCGGCGCATGATCGACCATGGCTTCCAGGCGGCGGGCTCCACCTTCATTGCCGAGTATTTCGCGGCGCTGGTTCTGATGGCGGCTCTGCTGGCGGCGGCCTCGGCCAGCCGCTACTACTTTGTCATCACGCTCGGCGAGCGGGTCGTCGCCGATATCCGCCGCGACGTCTTTTCTCATGTGACGACGCTCTCGCCGGCCTTCTTCGATCGCGCGCAGTCGGGCGAGATCGTGTCGCGCCTCGCCGCCGACACCACGCAGGTGAAATCGGCGGTCGGCGCCACCGCATCGGTCGCGCTGCGCAATCTCATTCTCGGCCTCGGCGCCGTGGCGATGATGATCTTCACCAGCCCAAAACTCTCCGGTCTGGTCATCGCCGCTATCCCGCTGATCGTGCTGCCGCTGGTCGCTTTCGGACGCTCGGTGCGCCGCAAATCGCGCCTGGCGCAGGACACGCTTGCGGAGGCCACCGCCTATGCCAGCGAGCAAATCGGCGCCGTGCGCACGCTGCAGGCCTTCACCAACGAGAAGCTGGTCACTGGGCGCTTCTCGGCCGCCGTCGAAGCCGCCTTCGAGGCGGCGCGCATGTCGGTCTTTGCCCGCTCCTTCCTCACCTTCTTCGCCATCTTCATGATCTTTTCCTCGGTGGTGGCGGTGCTCTGGTTCGGCTCGCGCGACGTGCTTGCCGGCACGATGTCGGCCGGAACGCTCGGCCAGTTCCTGCTCTATTCGGTGTTCGCCGCCGGTGCGCTCGGCGCGCTGTCGGAAGTATGGAGCGAGCTGTCGCAGGCGGCGGGCGCCGCCGAGCGGCTGCGGATCGACAGGCGGCAGGATGGCGGGCTTCTCGGCCAGGAT
>NZ_RZSC01000699.1:0-3054 GCF_003998155.1 Mesorhizobium sp. M1E.F.Ca.ET.063.01.1.1 | reverse complement strand
CGGAATGATTTGCTGTGCTGGTCATTGCTCCCGCTGGTCAAAATCTGACACTTGGTCGGACCGACAACAGACTCGCGGGAGTTTTTTGGACGATCCGGTCGGCACGTTCAATCGAGACCGACCCAGATGTAGCCATCCTCCTCGCGGCACGGAATGAGACGCAACGGAGCCCGGTTCTTCGAAATATCGCCGAGGACCTCCATGCCGGCCGAAGTTCCATCCTCGTTGAGCGCCTCGCACCACTTTACGATTTCGCCTGTATCCAGATCGAATCCGGAGTGATGCCAGCGACACACCAGCGTGCCATCCTCGTCTACAGTGCTCGCCTGTCGTGCGTGGCCGTTGGTCCGCGAGGTGCTTTCGAAGAACGGCAATTTCAGATGCGGGCAGGCATTGTTAAAGGCATGGACGCGCCCGCCCCTGCGCAAAATCACGACGTAAAGCGCTTGGAACTCGATGACTTTGTAGTCGCCGTCCTTCAGTTCGCCCGTCGCGACCGTCCGGTGCCACGTCTTGCCGCCCAGTTGCATAGTCTCGCGCGCGCCTTTTTCGTTCAACCGGCGCTCGGCTTCAACCTTCAGCTTCCTTATCTCGTACAGCGTAATTCGGTCGGAGGTACCGCGCAAACGCACCCGAATGAAATCGGATATTTCAACCTCGTCCTTGACCCGTTCATAGAGCGTCTCCGAAATCAGGAGGCGGGTTCCGGCCTCCTTGTTGGCTGTTTCGACGCGGCTCGCCACATTGACCGCATCGCCGATAGCCGTCAGGCGCTCGTTTCCGGGTGATCCGACCGAACCGATCACCGCTTCGCCCAGATGCAAACCGACGCGAATATCGAAGTCGATGCCGTACATCGAGGCAAAAAACGGCTTCAGCCGATCGACCGTGGCAAGGGTCTGTAGGGCCGCATTGACCGCGCGCACCGGCGCATCGTCTTGGCCGTTCACGCCAAATATCGCCATAAGCCCGTCGCCGACGAACTTGTCGATGTAGCCGTTGTTGAGCTCGATGACTTCGGCGACCTGAGTGAAATAGCGATTGAGCAGATACATGACATCGTAAGGCGTCAGCGTTTCGGAGAAGTGGGTGAATCCGGCTACGTCGCTGAAGAAAATGACGACCGACTTCAGCTCGCCCGCACTGGTGGACCTGTGCGGCAGCAGCTGACTGGTCATTCGCAGGTCGGTCTCGTCGAGTACGAGCCTGCGGAAGGTGATGTCGGAGGCAGGTCTGAGCTGGCATGCCAGGCGTACGTTGTTGCCAAGCCCCAGCCGCTCTACGAGCGTGCGCTCCAGCGCTGTGCGCTCCGGGCAGCCGTCTGCACCGTCGAGAATCCAGATCCGGCAGGTTGAGCATTTGGCCTTACCGCCACAAGCGCAGGCGATCGGGACATCTGCCCGGCGAGCGGCTTCAAGGACAGATTCCCCGAGCGCCGATTTGATCGATATGTCGTCGGGCAGCGATAGCAACGTAGGCATCGGAACCGATCTTCCTGTACGAGTGGCGCCAAACGCTGGTAGTCAATAAAAGGTCTATCAGCCGGACACCGTTTCAGCCTCGTTCGGACGACATTAGCCCAGCAATGGCTTGGATGCCATCGTCGAGTCCGATAGTCCGCCCCGGGTCGGTCGAAAGTCGCGCTCCGCATCGGGTACCAAGTGTCCGGCCTACTTCTTCTGCGGGTGGATCGTCTCGCCGCGCTTCAGCATGTCGACGAAGCTTGCGATCTTCTTCTTGCGCCCGGCCTCGGTCTTCATGTTGTGGGTGCGGAAGGCGAGCGCGAAGCGGTTCTGGGCGGAGAGCTTTGCCAGCATTTCCTTCGCTTTCGGCTCAGCGTCGATCGCCGCCTGCAGGTCGGGCGGGATCGTCATCTCCTTGGACCCGCCATAGGCGCGGTCCCAGCGCCCGTCGGCCTTGGCCGCCTCGACCTCGCGCAGGCCATGCTTCGTCATGCGGCCCTGCTCGGTCAGGCGCGCGACATTGTCGATGTTGATCCTGCTCCAGATGCTCTTTTTGCCACGCGGCGTGTAGCGCTGCAGAAAGCTCTTCTCGTCGAGCGACTTGCGCACCGCGTCGATCCAGCCGAAGCAGAGCACAACGTCGATCGCCTCCTTTGGCGTGATCGAGGGAAGACCCGAACCTACCTTATGGATCTTGATCCAGACCTCGCTTTCGCCGGCGTGGTTTTGGCCGAGCCAGGCATAGAAACTCTCCGCGTCGGGGAACTCGCGGATCTTCTCCGGATCGACCTTGATCGGGGCCATCATCACCTCGTCTGCTTGTCTCGACCGACAGTTTGAACGATTCCGCCGCTGCTGTAGCGATGGTTGGTGCCAGTTTCTGTCAGCAGATCCGAGGATGCCATCGGCCTTTCCGATGACACTATCGGTTTCTTCCGTTTCCGCGTCGAGCATCCGCCTGCCACATCACTATCCATGCAAAGGAAAGGCATGGACATGGACAATCGAAAAATCCTGATCGTCGGCGGCAGTTCTGGCATGGGATTGGCGCTGGCCAGGCGCTGCCTCGACGAAGGCGCCAGCGTCATCATCGCCGGGCGCGGCGAAGCGAAGCTGAGCAAGGCCCGCGATC
Source organism: Mesorhizobium sp. M1E.F.Ca.ET.063.01.1.1 (assembly GCF_003998155.1). Lineage (NCBI taxonomy): Bacteria > Pseudomonadati > Pseudomonadota > Alphaproteobacteria > Hyphomicrobiales > Phyllobacteriaceae > Mesorhizobium > Mesorhizobium sp. M1E.F.Ca.ET.063.01.1.1. The sequence goes on along the minus strand of NZ_RZSC01000699.1, from coordinate 459 downwards.
AACTCGGCCGCCCGGCCACTTTGGAGGCGGCGGCGGTCGACATCAGCCGCGAGGACGAGGTCGCGGCGCTGTTCGCGCGCATCGGCAGGCTCGACCATATCGTCAGCACGGCCGCCGCGATCGAAGGCGCCTACCGGCTGTTGCCCGAGATCGAGCTTTCAGCCGCGCAAAAGATGGTGGAAAGCAAGGTCTACGGGCCGCTGCTGCTTGCCAAGCATGGCGCGCCAAAACTGTCGCCGGGCGGCTCGCTCACCTTCGTCTCCGGCATCGCCGCCAACCGGCCGGCGGCGCGCGGCGCGGTCGTCGCGGCCGTCAACGCAGCGCTCGAAGGGCTGGTGCGGGCCCTGGCCGTCGAGCTTGCGCCGATCCGCGTCAATGCCGTCTCGCCCGGCTGGGTCGACACGCCGATCTGGGAGTTCGTCGCCGGCGAGAAAAAGGACGAGACGCTCGCAGCTATGG
>NZ_RZSC01000698.1:0-3058 GCF_003998155.1 Mesorhizobium sp. M1E.F.Ca.ET.063.01.1.1 | reverse complement strand
TTCTTCAGCCGCTTGACGATCGGCGTCAGGAACGCGGCCTGGGCGACGAAGTCCCAGCCATGATCCGAGGTCGCTTGCGCCGGATCGTCGGGCACCAGCGTAACTTGTTCCGGCTGATGCTTTTCGACAAGCGCCAGGAAGTCCTCGGTCGGATAGCCTTCGATGTTGAATTCCGCGTCCGGAAACTCGTCGTCGATCAGCGCCCTGATCTCCGGCAGGTCGGAATGCCTAGTATGCCGCTCGTCGGGACGCGGATGCACCGTCAGCCCATGCGCGCCGGCTGCCAGCGCGATGCGGCCAAGCCCCGTGACGCTCGGCCACGGCAGGTCGCGGCGGTTGCGCAGCATGGCGACAGCGTTGAGGTTGACCGAAAGCTTTGCGGGCATGAATTGGCGTCCCTATGGTTTTGGCGCGCATCTATAGCGCCTTTGCAGGGAACAGATAGAGGGTTTCCGGTGTTCCAGAGGACCAAGTGACGGCCAACGCAAGGGTTTGCCAGTGAATTTCCTCGAAGCCGTGCCGGCGATACGCCGCATCGACACCAATCGCGACGCGCTTTTCGCCATCGACGTCGTCGGCGATGTTTCGCCGGCGGACGCGGAAAACCTGTTCGGCCTGCTCGAAGCAGCCTATGCCCTGCACCCGAGGATCGACGTGCTGGTGCGACTGACCGACGAGGAGAGCGTCGATTGGGCCAACATTTCGGAAAAGACGCTGAGGCAAGGTGTGGCCGACGCGCTGGAGCATGTCGTCCGCTGCGCGGCCATCGGCGAGCCACGCTGGGCATCTTTTGCCACGGGCTTGTTCCCGAAGCCTTTGCCGTTCGAATTCAGGCGCTTTGGCAGCGAGGACGAACAAGCCGCCTGGCGATGGCTTGGCGCAAGACCGGCATGACAATGCCGGTTTGTCTCAACGCACGATCGTCAGCCGCTCGGCCGCGCGTGTGATTGCCGTGTAGAGCCAGCGCTGCCTGGTCTCCTTGAACGCCCAGCTCTCGTCGAACAGCACGACGTCGTTCCACTGCGAGCCTTGCGCCTTATGCACCGTCAGCGCGTAGCCATAGTCGAAATCGTCGAAGCGTTTCTTCTGCTGCCAGGGGATCTCTGCGTCCGGATCCTCGAACGCCGCCTTCAACAGCTTGATCTTGGCGACGCCGCGGTCGGGATCGTCCTCTTCCGGCGAGACCAGCAGGTTGATGCCGGGCTTAACAGTCTCGCGCGACGAGGTCATCACCTTCCACAGCGAGCCGTTGAGCAGCCCCTTGGCCGGATCGTTGCGCAGGCAGACGAGCTTGTCGCCAGCCTGCGGATAGTCGGCATTGAACCCTTTGAGCTCGCGCAGCCGTTGGTTATAGCGCCGCCGCGTGCGGTTGGTGCCGACCAGCACCTGGTCGGCCTTGAGCACAAGATCCTGGGTGACCCCTTCCCTGCCGATCACCTGCGCCGTGCCGAAATCGCCGTGCATGAACTCGCGGCCTTCGCGCACGTCGAGGGCGAGGCGGATGATCGGATTGTCGCGCGCCTGGCGATGGATTTCGGTCAGCAGCACATCCGGCTCGTGTTCGGTAAAAAAGCCGCCACCCGAGATCGGCGGCAACTGGGCGGGGTCGCCCAGCACCAGGATCGGCGTGCCAAAACTCATCAGGTCGCGGCCGAGCTGCTCGTCGACCATCGAGCATTCGTCGATGACGACCAGCTTGGCGCGCGCGATCGGGCTTTGCCGGTTGAGCGCGAAGGTCGGCGAGATCGACGTCTTGCCGGTCACCTCGTCTTCGACCGATTCCTCGCCCCTCGGCCGGTAGATCAGCGAATGGATGGTGCGCGCGTTGATCGCTCCCTTGGAGCGCAGAACCTGGGCGGCCTTGCCGGTGAAGGCGGCGAACTGCACCTGCCCGTCGACATGCTCGGCGAAATAGCGCGCCAGCGTCGTCTTGCCGGTGCCGGCATAGCCGAACAGGCGGAAGACCTGCGGCCGGCCGTCCTTCAGCCAGCGGCCGACCGCCTTCAAAGCCTCGTCCTGTTGGGGAGAGAATTCCATCAGCGCGACAGACCGGATTCGCGAGCGAAATACAAGATTGGCCGTCCCATCACCGGCGTCGCCGGTGGCGATCTCATTTGCTACAGGCTTGGCACGCTATCAGGCACAAACAAGAACGTAAAGGGAACAAACCTACTTGAATCCAGGCTATCTGCCAGGTCCGGGATCGTTCTCCAGCAGGATCGGCTTGCCGTGCGGGGTCGCATGCGCGGCACGCTCCCAGGCGGCCGCCAGCGCATCGACCTCGCTTTTGCCGGCAACACCCTTTCGCGACAGCAGCTTTTCAAGCGCCGCCAGCCAATGCTCGTAGTAGTCATGCCCGTCGCTTGCGGCGCCCGGCTGCTTCACCTCGGCGGATAAAGCCTCGGCCCACTCGCTCCACGAAAACAGGCCCTCATCATGCAGCGCGACCGTCATGGCGAAAGCCTGCGCCTGCCATGGTTCGGCGAACACCGGATCGTCTAGAACCGCCGGTCGTTCCGTCTCAGACCGGCTCAAGATAGCTCTCCCAGGCATCGATCGACACACTCAGTGTAGGGTCGGCGCCCTCGCCCCAGATCTCCGCCCCGTCGAAAATTACGGTATAGACCCATTGCGGGTTCTCGCCCTTGCCATGCGCATTGCTGTCGGGAAAGACGAAGCCGCCGCGCACGGCCTCGATCGTCCCGTTCTTGCCGCGCGCGTAGCGCGGCAGGCGCGTATGGCCGGTGGGATTGAGGTTCTTCGTTCGCACACGGTCGCCCGCCTGGAATCGCGCCGGCGCCGCGACCGGCCGGTCGCACGGCCCGCCTTTGGCGAGCGCCGCCGGCACGTCCGCCGCCTTCAGTACACGCTTGGGCGTAGCGGCCGGATCGACCGCCTTGCCGCTTGCAAGGTCCCGCTCCGTGACGAAGCCGTGGCGCTTCAAGAGCGTCTCCAGCGCCTTGATCCAGATCTGGTAGTAGCTCGACGCGTAATAGTCGGCCGGATGCAGCGATTCCCGCGCGTGCCGGCTCTCGTCGATGTTCCAGGCGCCCATGGC
>NZ_RZSC01000697.1:0-3061 GCF_003998155.1 Mesorhizobium sp. M1E.F.Ca.ET.063.01.1.1 | reverse complement strand
TGCCAGGCGTCACCGTGCAGGCCGACGCACGGCGCGTCAGCTCCAGCATCAACATCCGCGGCCTGCAGGACTTCGGCCGCGTCGCGGTGATCGTCGACGGCGCCAGGCAGGATTTCCAGCGCTCCGACCATGGCACGCAATCGACCTTCTACGTCGATCCCGAACTGATCAAATCCGTCGACGTGATCCGCGGCCCGGTCGCCAACACTTATGGCTCCGGCGCCATCGGCGGCGTCGTCTTCTTCGACACCAAGGACGCCGAGGACTTCCTCAAGCCGGAAGAAAGCTGGGCCGCCTCCGTCACCGGACGCTATGAAAGCAACGGCAAGGGCTGGACCACCAGCGCCAGCGGCGCCTACCGCTTCAACGAGAACTGGGACGTTCTGGGCAACATCGTCTATCGCGACTACGGCGACTACAAGAACGGCGGCGGCGACACCGTTGCCGGCACCGGCTTCGACGTGCTGAGCGGACTGCTCAAGACCACCATCCGTCCGAGCGAGAACAGCGAATTGAAGCTCGGCTGGGTCGGCTCGAGCGACGGATGGACGGAGACCAGCGGCGGCGTGCCCGCGAACGATGTCGATCTCAAGTCGAACACCTTCACCGCCCGCTACAACATCACCGACGATGCCAAGAGCTGGCTCGATCTCCACATCAACGCCTCCTACAACAAGACAGTTCTCGATCTGACGACGCTCGTTCCGCAGAACCGTTTCGATCCGACAACCGGCCTTCCCGTCGTGCTGCCCGCCGGCTCGCTGTCGACCTTCGATGTAGGGACGACCGACATCGACATCTGGAACACGTCGCGCTTCGAGACCACTGGCATTGCGCATGAGCTGACTTATGGCGGCGACTGGGTCGGCGACGACGTCGAGACGGGCGGCACGGCCGGCGGCGACAGCTTCTACACGCCGTCGGGCAAGCGCGACGTCTCCGGCGCCTACATTCAGGACAAGCTGACCTGGGAATGGCTCGAGGTCATCACCGGCCTGCGCTACGACAGCTACAGCCTGAAGGACTCCGACCACGAAACGTCAGGTGACCGGCTGTCGCCCCGCATCACCATCGGTGTCTCGCCTTTCGAAAGCGCTGGCCTCGCAGGCCTGCAGTTCTACGGCACCTATGCGGAAGGCTACCGCTCACCCTCGCTGACGGAGACGCTGATCAGCGGCAATCACCCGGCAGGCGTCACCTTCCCGTTCCTGCCCAATCCCAACCTCAAGCCTGAAACCGGCAAGACGGTCGAGTTCGGCGTCAACTACAAGCAGAACGACATTGTCGAGGCCGGCGACGCGCTGCGGCTCAAGGCCGCCTATTTCAACAACAATGTCGAGGACTATATCGACGGCGTCACGCTCTCGGCCTTCGACCCGACCAGCGGCTGCCCGTTCGGCCCGGGCATCCCGATCTGCTTCCAGTATCAGAACTTCGCCAAGGCCAAGATCAACGGCTTCGAACTGGAAAGCGTCTATGACGCCGGCTGGGGCTATGCCGGGCTTTCGGCTTCCATCATAAACGGCCACACCATCTCTTACGAAGGCGAGCGCGCCGACCTCGCCACCATCCCCTCCTCGCAGGTGACGGCGCAGCTCGGCTTGCGCTTCCTCGAAGACAAGCTGACGGTCGGTGGCGAGGTGCAATACAACGGCAAGCCCAGGGGCAACCCGGTGGCCAAGGACTATACGCTGGTCAATGCCTTCGCCAGCTACCAGGCGACGGACAATCTCAAGGTCGACTTCCGCGCCGACAATCTGTTCGACGTCAAATACACCAACCCGCTCAACGGCAGCACCACCGCCGTTCTCTATGAACCCGGCATCACGCTGAAGTTGGCGGCAACCATGCGCTTTGGAGGCTGAGAACTATGAACTTGACGGCATCGCTTCGTCTCCTGACCTCGGCGCTGGCGATGTCGCTTGGCCCGGCGCCGACCTGGGCTCAATCCGCGTCGGCGCCGGCCCTAAGCCTCGAGCTCAACGCCGCCCAGCCTTCCGACAAGGGCTGCCGGCTGACCTTCGTCGTCAACAACACGCTCGGCGCCGACCTGTCGAAAGCGGCTTTCGAGATCGCGCTGTTCAATGAGGCCGGTGTCGTCGACCGCCTCACCGTGCTCGATTTCAAGGACCTGCCCGCCGGCAAGACGAAGGTCACGCGCTTCGACCTTGCCGGCGCCGACTGCGGCAAGCTCGGCCGCGTGCTGATCAACAGCGCGACGGAATGCGCCGGCAACGGCGTCGAGCCGGCGGCCTGCATGCGCGGCCTGAAGACCTCAACCAAGACCGGCATCGCTTTCGGTATATAGAGGTGGGGTTGCATCCGGCCTTCCCACGAGACGCCATGGCATGGTCTGCCTGCGGTCTGCCGCCATGGGCGGCAACCGATCTTGATTTGACAATCACATGCCCTGCACGGCAGGTCTCGGCGCGAGACATGCAGGACATCAATCACCCCTTCGATGCAGGCGGCGAACCGGCGATCAAGCCGGCCGAGCCGCTCGTGCAGGCGCGGCAATCCGGCGGAGACCGGAGATGGACGGTGGCGATCATCGCCTCCGGCCTGCTCCATGGCGCCGCGGCGGCGGCGTTTCTGCTCGCGCCCCCCGGAACATTCGACGCCATGGACGCGATTCAGGCCGAAGGCACAGATCAGTCCGGCGCCAACGTCACCGGCAGCGCCCTGGACGACCAGTCGTCCGGCGCCGTGGATGTCACCTTGGTGCCCGATCCGCAGCCGGTGAAACGCCAGGCCGCGCAGCCCGCTCCGCCGGTCGAAGCGCAGCAACCTGCAAGCGAACCCCCGGCGCCTCAGCTTCCGCCGCAAGCTGTCAAGGAAGCCACTTCCACGCCCGATATCCTGGCGGCCACCAGCCCACGCCAGGACGACCAGAGTGTCCCCGCCGACAGCAAACCTACGCCCGCGACCGAACCGCAAAGCGCTGAAACGCCCCCTGCCGAGCCTCAACAGCCACCGGTCCCCAGTGCGACATCGAGCGCCCCGGCCGCATCGGCAGGGCCAAGCCAAACCATTGAAACCGGCGGCACGGCGGATGGCGACG
>NZ_RZSC01000696.1:0-3071 GCF_003998155.1 Mesorhizobium sp. M1E.F.Ca.ET.063.01.1.1 | reverse complement strand
TTTCGGGTGACACCCAAGGGAAGCTCGAATGTCGACAACAAATTCGACGGCTACACCTTTGCCTGCCTGGCAATATTGATTGCGGCCACTGCGCTCGGACTTGTGATCAACATCATTCCGGAATGGGCGCGCATTCCTCCGGGGGAATTCTCGCCAGTCGCAATCTATTGGGCACTGGTGAACCTTGTGGTGCTCACGATTGCGGCGCTGATCTGTTTCGAGAAGACCAATCCCGCCTCCGAGAGCCTCCGTGCGGACGAGCCGGCGCGGTTTGGCGGCATCGCCGGGCGGGCTGTCAGCCTCACGCTCGGCAAAGCCGTGGTCGAAATCCCCATCGGAACCGACGTCGAGACCGGCAAGGTCGTCGAAGTAGCGCTGCACGGCGTCGAGCCCTTCGAAGCGGAACTCAGGGTTGTCACCAGGCGCGCACAGGGGAGACGCCGGGATACCAGCCCGTTCAAATATGGCCATCTCCATTACGATCTGACTGGAGCGGCGCGCGACCAGATGATCGTTAAGCTCTACACCGGCGACTACTCGCAGGATATCGAGGAGCTTCGGCGGCGGACCGTGGCCGCCGGCCTGTTCTCACGGACGTTCGGGCCGGACTATCAACGCGCATAGCCAAATCTCTCTGGCAATCATGCTCAGGGCCACGGCCGAGGGAAAAGCCGACATAGCTCATGCACCGCACGCGTCAGCGTCAGAGGTCGCTCCCGAGCTAACGCTTCTGGAGGGCCATGATCGTTTCGGCGATGCGGCGGCGGCTTCAGCTCTCCGACGTCAGCTCGTCCCGGACCAGCTGCGAGACTGTTGGCTGGTTTCGCTTCAGGTAGCGTGCGTTGATCGTCGCCTGGACGATTTCCTCCCGCTTCTCGTGCAGGCGATACAACCCTAGTCAGTTGTACCGGTGTGCCGACGCCGATCGTGCCAATGTCCCGACCTTGCCAAGGCCCGTTGCACCGGACCATCTGGTGCTTGAGGCGAAATCGTAAGCAAAATATTAGCTATTCTGCAGATAAGATAAGAGAATCCGCAAGGGGCAATAGATCCTTGATCTTGATAGCTCTGTGGGAAGCAGTTAACTTAGGACCGCTCGCAGATAGACTGAACGTATGCATGGAATATTGGTCTACATAGGAGCGATCCCGATTGCCGCTGGCGAGCCAAGGGAGCAACGATGGGAGCTGATGCTCCGCATGCATCGGCAATGGTGAATGCGCCGCAGGCGCGGCGCTGGATGCGTTTCCTGTGGGTCCTTGCGCCACCAATGCTCTTGATCGCTGCCGCAGCGATTGTTCGATTGAGCCTTGGACCGGTCTTGGAGAGGCTGCCGGCAGACTACACCGGTAGCGTCATACTCGAATCGGACAGCCGCTTTCGGCAGACGCCGGATGCGGCCTTCTCCGCGTTCCACCAGAACGGCCGTCGTGTCGACCAAGTGCTGAGCGCCACCGGCGACGTTGCCATCGTCCAGAGCCATATCGATTGGACGACCGACACCGGTGAGGTCAACTATCAAACCACGGGCCTTTATGGCGTCGATCGCAAGACCCGCCGGAATGTGGCGGGTTACGGCGACCTTAGCCGCAGCGGGCAATTCATGTTCCCGCCGCAGCTGAGAGACGTCGCTGATGAGGTCTGGGACCCCTATTATGGCGGTCCACGACACTTGGCTTTCGATCGCAATGAGGTGGTCGATGGTCTGGCGCTCGCAGTGTACCGCTTCACGATTGCGGACCTCGATGAGACCAAGACCTATGATTATCTTCCCGACGTACCCGAGCGCTTCGGGGTCGGGACTGACGGCGAAGGCTTTCTGTGGGTCGAGCCCGTCTCAGGTACCCTCGTCGACATGACGGATAATGGCCACAGCTTTTTCGTCGATCCAGCCACGGGGAAGTCGATAGGCGACTTTAGTGTCTGGCAGGCTAGATATTCCGCGCAGTCCAAGGCGGACCTGTTCGGCATGGCGACTTCGGTCCGACGGCGCATATTGGCGGCGAAGATCTGGCTGCCCGCTGCCCTTCTAGCGCTGGCTCTCGCCTGGTTGGGGATCGGTTTGCTGCGGCTTCGCCGCCGCGCGCGACCGAGTGCGGAATGAGCATGCGACCGCATGCAGATCCGCAAGAGCCCTTGCCGCTCTTGCGGCTTGGGATTTCACAAAAGCTTACCCTGCTTTTTGCGCTCTTCGCTGCAATTCTTCTCGGCGCGACCGGATGGCTGGCGTTCAACCAGGGCAGGGCGGCGCTTGAGAGCAGCGTAGTTGCCGAGGTCCAATCGCGTGCACTGGAAAAACAGGCCGCGATCGGGTCATGGCTTGACGGGCAGCTGAGCGAGCTGCGAGGGCTCAGCGAATCGCCCCACATTGTCGAAGACTTCAGCAAGCTTGCCGGTCTTCCTGCGGATGCGACGCCTGACGATTGGGCTGACTTCCGCGAAGATCTTGCAGCGCGCACCGGAGGGGGCGAGGACTTTGTGGCACTTTTCGTGATGGAACCGAAATCGGGCCGAGTCCTGACGGCAACGGATCCTACCGATCGCGGCCGCCAGGGCGCGGGTGAGCCTTATTTCACCAATGGCAAGAACCGCGCCGGCCTCTACCTGGTGCCGGACCGTTCAAGGAACCTCACCCTGTTGTCGCCGTTCTTGTCCGCGCCGCTTCGTGCCGGGAACGGCGCACTTGTTGCCGTTCTGGTCGCCCGTCTCGGAACGGAGAGTTTGGCTGGTACCGTCGATCGACGAGCGGGGCTCCGCGCGACCGACGAAGCATACTTGATCGACACGCATAAGCAGTTTGTCAACAGACCGCGCCTGCTGACCGACGCCGACGCGAGCACCATTACCTCGGACCGAAGCGTGGCGGCCCGGCTCTGTCTTGACCACAATGATGGGCTGGATCTCTCCAATGACTACCGCGGCGTTCCGGCGATCACCGTTTATCGCTGGATGCCGAAGTTTGGTTTGTGTCTCATCACAAAACTCGACAAGGCCGAAGCATTCGCCCCTGTTTATCAACTCGGCCAGAGCCTCGCGATCGCTGGTGGCCTGCTTTTGCTCGTCGCATCGGC
>NZ_RZSC01000695.1:0-3078 GCF_003998155.1 Mesorhizobium sp. M1E.F.Ca.ET.063.01.1.1 | reverse complement strand
CCAAAGAAAGATAATTCTCTTGAAACGCCTTCGAAATGAAAATGCCGATCTGGATGCGGCCGACCTGAAAATCCTACGGCTCCTGGAGAAGGATGCCCGCACCAGCACGGCTGAGCTTGCGCGGACCGTCGGGCTCTCGGCGCCGAGCGTGGCCGAGCGCATCCGCAAGCTGCAGGAGAATGGCGTGATCGAGGCCTATACGGTGAGGATCAATCCGGCGGCGCTCGGCATGAAGCTGTCGGCATGGCTCAGGATCAGACCGGTGCCCGGGCAGCTTTCCATTGTGGCGGAGATCATCCGCGAGCTGCCGGAAATCGCGCAGTGCGACCGGGTGACCGGCGAGGATTGCTTCATCGCGCTCGCCCATGTCGGCTCCGTGGCCGAGCTGGAGCGGGTGATCGACAAGATCATCCCCTATGCGATGACCAACACCGCCATCATCCAGTCGTCGCCGGTCGAGCCGCGCTCGCCGCTCGGCGGTTTAAGGGAGCGCTGAGGGCTCGGTATGCCCCCGCCTCATGCGCGCCTGTTTCAGAATCGCGCGCCAGCGGATCATGTCGAAGGGTATGGGCTCGTTGTTGTTGGCGATATGGAAGATCTCGTTGTTGACGTTCTTCAGCGATCGCCAGAAATCGTAGTCGGTGATGCGCGGATCGGCCACCAACCGCTCCACTTCGACCTTGATGTCGGTTTTCATGCACTGTCCTCGCGCCGCATTCCGCCTGCCGCCCGCGCGTAACCCGGTACGGCGGTTTTCGAACCGTCCACTGAGTCGTTCAACGGACTCAAGTGGCTTGTTCACGTTAAAACCTTGGTAAGGTTAACGCGGGCGCGCCGCTTTTCAAGCGCTCTTGCGTTTGATGCCGATCGAGCGGCCGGCGCGCTCCGGCATCGGCAGCGCGGCATGGGCGGCGCGCATGGCTTCAATCTGCGCCATCACATCGGCCGGGAAGGGGGCGACCTTCGGTCCGGCCATGTCGACATGCAGCGCAAGCTGCTCGGACGTTGCGGCCAGCCAGCCGTCGACATGGCGGATTTCCTGATAGGCTCTCAGCCGCTTCTCGTCATGGTCGATGAGCTGGAAAGAGACCTTCACCTTATGGTCGAGATGCAGCTCCTGCACGTAGCAGACATGGACTTCCGCCGTGTAGATGGTGAGGCGCCGTTCCTTGGCGTAGTTCGGTCCCATGCCCATCAACTCGAACGCTTCGTCCGAGCAGCGGTCGAACAGCACGTTGTAGTAGGCCATGTTGAGATGGCCGTTATAGTCGATCCAGTCCTTCTCGATCGCCATCGGCTTGGAAATGATCGGCGCGGGCATCGTCATCTGGTTTTCCTTGATCGTCGCTGGACAGGGCGTGGCTGGTGCGGTTCTCGTTGTTTGGCGCAATTCCGGACGGAAAACCGCTTCACACTTTTCCTGGAATTGCTTTAGGCATCATCCATAGCTGCATTACAAGAGTGGCCGCTGGTCCATTCGCGGAGGAAATCATGGCTTTGAGCGACCTCAATCCCGTCGAGCGCAACGAGGAAGGCATCGCCGCCGTGCTCGGCATCCTCAAGCAACAGTTTGGCGAGCGTTTCCAGACCGGAGAGGCGATCCGCAGCCAGCACGCGCACACCACCACCTATATCCCGACCCAGGCGCCGGACGGCGTCGCCTTCGTGGAGAGCACAGCCGAGGTGCAGGAGATCGTGCGCGCCTGCGCCGCGCATCGCGTGCCGGTCATCGCCTTCGGCGTCGGCTCCTCGCTCGAAGGGCACACCAATGCGCCGGGCGGCGGCATCTCGATCGACACCTCGCGCATGAACCGCATCCTGTCGGTCAATCCGCAGGATCTCGACTGCACGGTCGAGCCCGGCGTGACGCGCGAGGACCTCAACCGGCATCTGCGCGACACCGGCCTGTTCTTCCCGATCGATCCCGGTGCCAACGCCTCGCTCGGCGGCATGGCGGCAACGCGCGCGTCGGGCACCAACGCCGTGCGCTACGGCACCATGCGCGAAAACGTCCTGTCACTGACCGCCGTGATGGCGGACGGCGAGGCGGTGACGACCGGCAAGCGGGCAAAGAAAAGCTCGGCCGGCTATGACCTGACGCGGCTGCTGATCGGCTCGGAAGGCACGCTCGGCATCATCACCTCGCTGACGCTGAGACTCCAGGGCATTCCGCAGGCGATCTCCGGCGGCGTCTGTCCTTTTCCGAGTCTTGAGGCAGCCTGCAACACGGTGATTGCGACCATCCAGATGGGCATCCCGGTGGCACGCATCGAACTGGTCAACGCGTTGCAGATGCGGGCGATGAAGAATTATTCCAAGCTCGACTATCCCGAGAGCCCGTGCCTGTTCGTCGAATTCCACGGCAGCGACGCGGGCGTCGCCGAACAGGCCGAAACCTTCGGCATGATAGCCGAGGAAAATGGCGGCGGGCCGTTCCTGTGGACCAGCGTCGCGGAGGAGCGCACGAAGCTCTGGAAGGCGCGGCACGACGCCTATTGGTCTTCGCTGACGCTCCGCCCCGGCGCCAAGGGGCTTTCGACCGATGTCTGCGTGCCGATCTCGCGGCTCGCCGAATGCGTCACCGAAACCGAGGCCGACATTGCCGAAATGGGCCTGATCGCGCCGATCGTCGGCCATGCCGGCGACGGCAATTTCCATGTGCTGGTGCTGATGGATGTCGACAATCCGCAGGAAATCGCGCTCGCGGAAAAATTCGTCGCCAGGCTCAACATGCGCGCGATCGCCATGGAAGGCACCTGCACCGGCGAGCATGGCATCGGCCAGGGCAAGGTCGGCTTCCTGCGTCATGAGCTCGGCCACGGTGTCGATGTCATGCGCACGATCAAGCAGGCGCTCGATCCGCTGAACATCATGAACCCGGGCAAGATCTTGCCGGCAGGGTGATCCGGCGGCCAGGCGCTATTGCGGCTCCGCAAGCTTCTGCAGCATGGGTCGGGTCGGCGCGAAGAAAGTCGTGCCGGTGTGCGGCGTCGAGAAGTCGAGCAGCCGGTCATAGGCGCCCGGCGGTTCGCCGACATACATGCGCTGCAGCATCTTTTCGATTACCCACAGATAACG
>NZ_RZSC01000694.1:0-3078 GCF_003998155.1 Mesorhizobium sp. M1E.F.Ca.ET.063.01.1.1 | reverse complement strand
CATTGGCGCCGATGCGGGCGCGGAAAGGCCGCCCGCGCTCGCGCTCCTGCGCCTCCGGCCCGACGAACGGCACCGTGGTGGGAAGCGCGCCGATGATCGGCGTAAGGGCAGGGCGCTGGCGCATGGCAAAGGCTCGGTTGAGAAAGGGGGCTTCTTGCTAGCGTGAGCCAAGGGTGGGCGCAAGTTGGTTGACAGGTGAGATGGCCTAGCTTGATCGGCACACGGCCGCCAGCTTCCAACGGTTTGCTGCTCGCGCCGGTCTGGTAGCGTAGTGGCGAGACGCTTGCTGTCGGCCCCCCTGACGATATCGTCCGCCCGACAAATGCCTTCGACACGAACGGCGTGCTTCGACTGGATTCTCCCCGCTGCTTTTGCTAGCGAGGCAGGATGAACAACCGATTGCCGCCCGCTTGGGCCAAGCACCTCAAGACCCAACCCTCAGCGAAGGCGGCGCCAACGAAAGCTGTACCGCCCAAAGCCCAGCCGAAGGCCGGTCCGGCTCGTAGTCAGCCCGACGACATGTTGTTGAGGCAGGCGCTCGAGCTGCAAAAAGCCGAGCAATTGCCTGAGGCCGAGGAACTCTGTCTCAAGGTTCTGGCAAGAACGCCAAACCATCCGCTAGCGCTCTACATCTTGGGAACGCTAGGGCTCGGATACGACAACGAGAAAGCCTTGCGGTATTTTGCTCGGGCGGTCGGGGAGGAGCCGCGAAATCCTTACTACCACCTCAGCCTCGGCGAAACCTATTTGAGGCTCAGCGAATTCACGCCGGCGATCAGGCACATTCAGCACGCCCTGGATTTGAAGCCGGATTTGGTGGAAGCGCTTTGCGCCCTGGGCGACGCTTACAAAGCGTTTGACAAGGGGGGAATGGCGCTGCCGCTGTTCGAGAAGGCGCTCAAGATCGACCCAGATCATCCTGTGGCCCGGATGGGGCTGCCCCGCGCGCTCGCGAGCCTTGGGCGTATGGACGAAGCCGCGCTTCATCTGACAGAGGCGATAGCACGGCGCATCGCTGTGCCGGCTGCCTACAATGCACTTGTACACACGCGCAAATTCACGGAAGAGCCGCCCGAGCTTGAGGCAATCCTGATCGAGCTTCGAGATCTGGACCATGGATCGCAGGGAGCGGCAGAGCTCCATCACGCCGCCGGAAAGCTGCTTAATGATCTCCGTCGCTACAAGGAGGCGATGGATCACTTCAAGCAAGGGAATCAAGCCAGAGGCCAAAAATTCGACCTGGAAGACTACCGTCGCTGGGTCGATGCCATGATCGAAATCTTCACACCGGAACTGGTGGCTTCAAGGGCCGCTTACGGCAATCCCTCGGAGGTGCCTGTTTTCGTTGTCGGCATGCCACGCTCGGGGACGACGTTGACGGAGCAGATCTGTGCCAGTCATCCAGACGTTCATGGCGCCGGCGAACTCAGCAAGCTTAGGCGAATAGCTAATGGGATCGGTCTCAAGAACAGCTCAGATACGAACCTGGGCAGATCGATCGCGGCGATTACTCCGGAACTGACCAAAACATTGGCGGCAGAGCATCTTGCCTATTTGCGTGAGCGGGCTCCTGGCGCGCTTCGAATCGTCGACAAGATGCCTCACAATTTCGAGCTGGTTGGCCTGATCGGCATTCTGTTTCCCAACGCGCGCATAATTCATTGCCGCCGCGATGCTGTAGACAATTGCATCTCCTGTTTCGTCCTGCCATTCAGTGAAGCGCACAGCTACAGCGGCGATCTTCAGACTCTCGGGTTGTATTACAGGGAATACGATCGCCTGATGCGGCACTGGAACAATGTCCTTCCGGGTCGCATCTTCGAAAACCGGTACGAGACCCTGATTGAAAACCAAGAGGAGCAGTCGCGCCGTCTCATGGATTATCTCGGGTTGCCCTGGGACGAGGCTTGCCTGCGCTTTTTTGACAGGGATGGTTCGGTGAATACTTTCAGCCGCTGGCAGGTTCGCCAGCCGATCTATACGTCCTCCGTCAAACGATGGAAGAACTATGAAGGCGAGATCCAGCCGCTGATCGAAGCCTTGGGCGATCTTGCTGAGGTTTGAACGGACAGCGCTTGATGCCGGGCGACATCTAGGTTGCATCCTATCCCGTCGGCGTAAGCTTTCCGCCGTGAGGGTCCCCTCAGGCTGAACGCCGCGTTCCTCCCCACCCGCTGGCCTGCCGGGCATCTCCCCCCGCAAGGGGGAGATCGGATGTCGCGCCGGCTTTCGCCAATCGCCAGCGTAGCAAGATTGAGCGGGGCGCTGAAACTGCCAATCTCCCCCTTGTGCGGGAGATGTCCGGCAGGACTGGGGGCGCGAAGGATCACCACCGATCTCAACCCTGCGCGGCAACATTTCTCAATCGGGTCGAGGCCGCGTCGCTTCGCTTCTTACTCTGTCTACGTCTGCCGCTTGTCCGGATTGACCGCTTGCGTGCGGGTCCCTGCGACCGCGCGAAATGCAACCCTCCGCAAATGGCGCCCCGGGTACTGCCGCTACAAAAGAAAAACCCGGCGGTTGCCCGCCGGGTTCAATTTCAGTCAGACGCTGCTGATTAGAACGAGCGCTGGAAGCGGAGGAGACCGCCGACGCTGTTTTTCTTGTTGGCGTTTGTCCAGTTGCCGTAGAACGTGCCATCGTCGAAGTGACCAAAGTGGTCCCAGTCAACTTCGGCCGTGACCGTGAAGCCGGGGACGATGTCGTAAGCGACGTTCGCTGCAAGGCCGTAGTTCTTGTCGTCGTCACCCGACACCTGGAGGTTGAACGAGGTCTTCTCGTTGAACTTGTAGGTGCCGCCGGCCCACCAGGCCCAGTTGCCGCCCCACTGCTTGTAGAAGCCGCGACCGTTGGCATCGATGCCCTGGCGTACGCCTCCGACTACAGGGTGAACAACATTGAGATCGCCATCGGAGCCATAGCCGAACATGCCGAACAGCGAGATAGCGTCGTTGACGGTGACGTCCAAGCGGACCTTGCCGGCGACTTCCTCGTAGTTGGCGTCATAGGCGACAACACCGGTGATCGCGCCCCAGCCCTGCGTGTACTTCACGCCGCCGACGACATGCGGCACATAGC
>NZ_RZSC01000693.1:0-3079 GCF_003998155.1 Mesorhizobium sp. M1E.F.Ca.ET.063.01.1.1 | reverse complement strand
GCGCGCGTCATGCGCGTCTCGGCCACATGAGGCGACAATATGAAATGTCGCGCCCAGGCACCCCCCTCTGTCCTGCCGGACATCTCCCCCGCAAGGGGGGAGATTGGCAGCGTCGCCGACGGCACCCCTCCTGCCGCGGGACAGCGTTGGAGATTGGCGAAGGCCGAGATGAAATCCGATCTCCCCCCTTGCGGGGGAGATGTCCGGCAGGACAGAGGGGGGTGGGCGGGAACTCGGCCTTTGGCCAAGTTCCCATTCTATTGCGAACTCTCATCCGCCTGAGTGTGTCACGATTCCAAATAGGTGTCCGCCCAGTTCGACACCGCCCAGCGCGGGTTGTCGGCGATGTTGCCGACGGTGTCTCGGGCGACGGAAATGAAGCTCCATTCGGCGACGTTGATCAGCGGCAGGTCGGCCGCGACCTTTTTCTGGAACTCCTTGTAGAGCTCGGTGCGGGCGGCGGTGTCGAGCGTCTCCGAGGCTTTCGCGATCAGCGCGTCCAGGTCGGCGTTCTTGTAGCCGCCCTGGTTGGAGAAAGGCACGCCGTCCGGAATGCCGCTCTGCACCAGGATTGTGGTCGAGATCGCCGGATCGCCGCGGAACACCGGCGGGCCGACCGCGAGGTCGAAGGCATGGTCGGTGTAGACAGCCTTGATGTGGGCCGCGGAGTCGTTGTTGACGATCTCGGCGTCGATGCCGATCGCGGCCAACGCCTGGCGCAGATAATCGCCGAATTGTTTCGTCTCGTTGAAGTAGGGCGCCGGCAGCAGCTTCAGCGCAAAACGCTTGCCGTCGTCCGCGCGCTTGTAGCCGGCCTCGTCCAGCATCTCGTTGGCCTTGGCGACGTCGAAGGGGTAGGTCAGCACGTCGGCGGTGTAGAACTGCGGATCGTTCTTCGGCACCGGGCCGGTCGCGGTCGCGGCATAGCCGAGGAAGATCGTCCTGACGACGAAGTCCTTGTCGATGGCATGGGCGATCGCCTGTCGCACCTTGAGATCGGCAAGCTCCTTGCGGCGATGATTGATCTCGACGACGAGCTGGTAGGTCAACCCCTCATAGCCCTTGGTGACGACCTTGAGGCCCGGCACCTTGGAAATGCGGTCGAGATCGGCGAGCGGCACGGCGGAAAAAGCGGCGAGCTGGATCTCTTCCGCCTCGAGCGCCGCGGCGGCAGACGTACGATCGGGGAGAACCTGATAGACGATCTCGTCGAGATAGGGCTCGTCCTTGCCCCAATAGTCGTCGTTTCTCGCCAGCCGATAGTACTGGCCGGCCTTGTATTCGGCGAATTTGAACGGACCGGTGCCGACCGGCGCGTTGTTGGCAGGATTGTCCTCGATCTTGCCGTTCTCGTAGACATGCTTCGGCACGACGCTCGACAGCGCCGGCAGAGCGTTGCGGATGAGCTGGAGCGGCGTCGGTTTGGCGAATTTGAATACGGCGGTGAGATCATCGGGCGTGTCGACCGCAGCAAGGTCCTTGAACACGGTGCGGCCGAGATTCTGCAGCGGCTTCCAGATCTGCAGCGCCGAGAAGGCGACGTCGGCGGAGGTGAAGGGCTTGCCGTCATGCCATTTGACGCCGTCGCGCAATTTGAAGGTCACCGACAGCCCGTCCGCCGCACCTTCCCAGGAGAGCGCGAGCCGCGGCTCAAGCCCATCCTTGCCGTCGAAGGAGGCCTCGGCCAGGGTCTCGACGACCTTGCTGGAAATGAAGAAGACGCCGTTTGAGGCGACGATCGCGGGGTTGAGGTTGCGCGGCTCGGAGTCGGCGGCGACGATCAGCCTGCCACCCTTCTTCGGCGTCTGCGCCATGCCGATGGTCGGCAGCGCGGTCGAGGCCAGAAGCAGCGCCGAACCGGCAAGCAGGCCGCGGCGTGAAATCGTCAATTCGGACATCGCTCAAACTCCCCTCTTCACCCGCGGCAGGCACGGGCAACCTCGAAATGAGCGGGATTATGGCCCTTGGCAAAGGTTTCGCCAGAGACGGATTTGGCGCATGCTGGCTTGGCTTTGAAATTTTCGTCCGCTGGACCAGTTATATTTCGGGCTGTGGGCGCGGCAATCTGGTAAGACCAGATTAAAGAGAATAGCTCCTACGAGCCTTTCGGCTAGGTTGAATTGGCAATGCTCTGCCAATTCTGGCTGGACCAGAGTGGTCAAAAAGATGCAGATTTGACCGACAACCAACCGTTCAAAAAGATTGGCCGCTGCAGCGGCCGGAAAATTCAGGGAGAGGCAGATGAACATCGCTCCGGGCAAGGCCGACGTCAGCAGTATCCCGTTCGATCAGGCGCGGGTAGACCGGCTGATGGAGGAGGCCGGCATCGACGTGCTCTTCACCACTTCCAAGCACAACACGCAGTACCTGCTCGGCGGCTACAAGTTCATCTTTTTCGCGGCGATGGATGCGATCGGCCACAGCCGCTATCTGCCGATCGTCCTCTATGAAAAGGGCGGGCCGGAGCACGCCGCTTATATCGGCAACCGGATGGAAGGCGGCGAGCACCAGAACCATCCGTTCTGGACGCCGACATTGCATGCCGCCTGCTGGGGCACGCTCGACGCCGCCAACCTTGCCGTCGAACATCTGCAGAAGATCGGCAAGCAGGCTGCCCGCATCGGCATCGAGCCGGGCTTCCTGCCTTCGGACGCCTATACGCTGATCCGCAGGGCGCTGCCGGACGCCAAGCTCATCGACGCGACCGGCATGCTGGAGACCATGCGCGCGATCAAGACCGAAGCGGAACTCGAGAAACTGCGCATCGCCTCCGAGTTGATCACCGATTCCATGCTGGCGACTATTGCCCGGGCGCGTGAGGGCACGACCAAGACCGACATCATCGAGCAGCTCAGGCGCGAGGAGACCAATCGCGGCGCGCATTTCGAATACTGCCTGCTGACGCTGGGCTCCAGCCACAACCGCGCCGCCTCAGACCAGGCGTGGAAGAAGGGCGAGGTGCTGTCGATCGATTCCGGCGGCAACTATCACGGCTATATCGGCGACCTTTGCCGTATGGGCGTGCTTGGCGAGCCGGATGCCGAGATGGAGGATCTGCTGGCCGAAGTCGAGGCGGTGC
>NZ_RZSC01000692.1:0-3079 GCF_003998155.1 Mesorhizobium sp. M1E.F.Ca.ET.063.01.1.1 | reverse complement strand
CCCGCACCCGCCGATCCTCCAGCGCCGCCGCCTGTCTCGGCCTCACACCCAGGCGCTACGAATCCGGCGAAATCAGCCGAAACGGCCGCATCTCGAAGCGCGGCGACAAGCTAACGCGGACCTATCTCTATGAAGCGGAACGTCATCCTGACGCGACAAATTGGCTTCTCTTCCCTGAACGCCTGGGGCCTGCGGATTGCCAAGGGCGCCGGCTTCAAGAAGCGAAGGTTGCGGTGGCGCGAAAGCTTGCCGTCATCCTCCACGCCATGTGGAAGACGAATGAGCCGGTTCCGCCACGCCGTCGCTCCAGCCTGACAAGGAGCTTTCGATTCCCGATCAACTCCAGTTCCCGAGATGCGTCCTTGCCGGAACGCTGCGCGGATGAGGTCGCTCCCACGCATGCGGTGCTACGGAACCGCGAAAACCACTTCGACCCACCCGTTCCAACGCAAACATGCGGCGATCCTTGCGATCGACCCCGGAGAGAACCCTGAGCCCGGCAGGCGATGCACCAACGAGGAGAAAGGAGCCCATTGACGAAGGCGATTAGAGAACGTTCAGGGACGTCACCTCGGACGGTGGACGGCGTTTTGCTGACGCGGCCGCGCACCGCCGCATTCCATCTGGACAATGCGAAGAAGAAGCTGGGCGTGCGCACCAGGAGTATGCCGTAGCGCTGCTGGCCTCCTCACGATATTCGGTTCAAACGTGAGAGCGCGTTTCTCCCAGATTTGCCGCGCTATACAGGACGCTTTCGTGGGCTACGAGCGGGTACGTCAACTATCAGATGCGGTAGTTTCCCTGCTGGTCCTCCGGGAACTATAGAAAACATGCACGTTCGAATGAAAAGATAATGGAATTACGTTCAGGCTACCGCATCGCACGCAAGGAAAGGTCAACAGCCAATGCCAAGAAGAGCGCTGATCCTGGTTGAAGGTCATAGGACCAACGGTCCACTCTACGTTCAAGCGGCCCAGCGTCTTGGACTTCATCCCGTTGTCCTTGCGGCTGATCCAACGCAGTACGACTATCTTGCCGCGGAAAGTATTGAGGTCATCCGGGTCGATACCGACAATTTCGATGCGCTGATGCACGTGTGCTCTCGACTGCGGCCGAGCTATGATGTTGCTGGCATCACCGGTTTTGCGGGCTGCGATGAGTCGCTCTATGTGACAGTTGCCAAGCTCTGCAAGCATTTCGATCTACCGGGACCAAACCCCGCATCGATTGTACGATGTAGCGACAAATTTACTCAACGTCAGTTCCTCGCGCAGGCCGGCGTTCCAGTGCCTGCTTACCGATTGGCAGCAAATGCGGTGGAGGTAGAGAGCTCCGCCGCGGAGATTGGCCTGCCTGTGATACTTAAGCCAGCCGAAGGCAGCGGCAGCTGCGGCGTCCGATTGTGCCGCGATATGGATGAGTTAGCCGAGCATACAACGTATCTGCTGGGGGGGACGTACATATGGCGGTCTTCGCCGAAGATACTGGTCGAAGAATTCGCACAGGGCCCATTCTATGAAGCCACTACGATGGGGAACGCTGTCATTGCGGATGGTGCCGCCGACTTCGACCGCCCACCCCATTTCGTCCCTCGCGAGAGCATGTTTCCGGCCCCGCTGACTGATGAGGAGCATGAGCGTATTGCCGATCTTTCGCTGAACTGCTTGCGAGCTCTCGGTCTTGGTTGGGGCCCAGCGAACATTGAATTCCGATGGACGAAGGATGGTCCAGTCGTAATTGAAGTCAATGCGCGTCTTCCGGGTTGGACCACTCCTCGGCTGATTCAACTGGCCTACGGTGTCGATATCATCAACGAGCACATCAAGCTTGTCATCGGTGACGAATGCGATCTGCGCGGAAGGCATTCGCACACTTCGGTCGCCCGGTTCCTAGTTCCTGATCGCGACGGCATCCTCGATCGGGTCGAGGGCGCCAGTCGGGCGGCGGCTGTACCGGGTGTAATCGAGGTCAGATTTTATGTTGAACCCAAGACCCCGATCGTCCGGAAAGGCGATAACCGAGACACCATCGGACATGTCATCGCCGCTTCGCCCGACCTTACTCGGACCGAAGCCATACTTCAACGTGCCATCGACCTAATAGGTTGGTCGATCACACCACTTCCACCCCCTGGCGAATAGGAACAGTCTGGGACTGCTTGCTCAAAATCTAGAGCGGTTGCATTTTGACTGAATCGGGATTCCCAAGGTTGAGCAGATCAGATTCGATGTCCTGACCGGTGGAGGTTGGGAACAGATGGCGAAGCCGTGCGGGAGCGGGCGCTGGTCCGGTTTGAGGCGGGCGAGACGAGCTACGAGGTGGCCGCGGTGCTGAAGGTGGCAGTTTCGAGCGTGATCAAGTGGGCGGCGCGCAAGCGCCACCTTGCGGCGCGCGGCAAGATGAGCGGCCACAGGCCATATCTGATCCGCGGAGAGCATCGGCTGTAGAAGTTTGCACTTGATCGGACAGTTGGCGTCTGAGAATGGCCCGTTTTTGCCTGTCCGATGGGATCAGGCGGCGATCATTTTCTCCTTGGCCAGCGGGGCCGTGTCAAGGAAGGTCTGCATCGGCGTCTTGCCGAAGCACCAGCGGCCCTGATGCGGGCCCTCCTCATTGTATCTTCTGACCCATTCATCCAGATCGGCCTGCAGCTCCTCGATCGAGCCGTAGATCTTTTCCTGAAGGCGACCCGGTAGCACTCGTCCAGCACCGTCTTGTGGAACCGTTCAACGATGCCGTTATCCGGTGGTGATCTGTGGTGCCTTTTCGTCCTGCTGTTCTTGTTTTGGAACGCCCTTATGGTGAGCCCATCCGGGACGTGGGGCACCGGGAGCACGAAGGTGCAGGCAGGCCGTCAATAGACCGTGGGCTGAGAGCCCGAGCTCGTTACATGGCCGCCCCTCGCGACTTTCCCGGAGGCGCTGCGAGCGCGGATCAGTAGATGTCGTGTTGCCCGCCAGCTCCCGTCTTTGACCGAGCCAAGAAGGAGGAACGGGCATGCGCATCATCGGACTGGATATTCACCGCGCCTTCGCCGAAGCAGTGGCATGGGAGGATGGCAGGCTCAGGCGACTCGGCC
>NZ_RZSC01000691.1:0-3089 GCF_003998155.1 Mesorhizobium sp. M1E.F.Ca.ET.063.01.1.1 | reverse complement strand
AGTCGATCCGCAGCATCACCCTGCAGGCGCGCGTGCCGGGCTACCTGCAGGAGCAGACAGCGGCGGACGGCAGCGACGTCAAGCAGGGCGACCTGCTCTACAGGATCGCGCCGGAAGACTATCAGGCAGCCCTCGACCAGGCCAAGGCGCAGGTCGAGCGCGATACCGCGACGCTCGACTATGCGCGCTCGAACCTCGGCCGCGGCAGCGAGCTCGCCAAGAGCGGCTATCTTGCCAAGGATAGTTTCGACCAGCGCACCAGCACCTTGCGCGGGGCCGAAGCGGCATTGCTTCTCGACAAGGCGGCAGTGCGAACGGCTGAGCTCAATCTCGGCTATGCGGAAATCAAAGCCCCCTTCCCGGGCCGCATCGGCCGCAACCAGGCCTCGGTCGGCACGCTGGTGAGCGTCGCCGGCACCGTGCTCAACACGCTGGTGCAGCTCGACCCGATCTACGTCACCTTCAATCCGAGTGAGACCGACCTCGTTGAGATCGAGCAAGCCAAGGCGGCCGGTCCGATCGCGGTCGACGTGCTCTTGCCCGGCGAGACCGAGCCAAGCCAGAAGGGTGAGCTCACCTTCATCGACAACACGATCGACCATTCGACCGGCACGATCACGGCCCGCGCAACGATCGGCAACGCCAAGTTCAGGCTGCTGCCAGGCCAATATGTCCGCGTGCGGCTGCATGTGAAGGAACAGCCCAACACGCTGATGGTGCCGCAGGTGGCGCTGGGCTCCAGCCAGCTCGGCAAATACCTCTATGTCCTCGGCAAGGGCAATACCGTCGACCAGAAACTGGTCTCGCTCGGGCCGACCGACGGCGACCTGATCTCCGTGACCTCCGGCATCTCCGAGAGCGACCAGGTGATCACGGGCAATCTGCAGAAGATCGGACCCGGAATGCCGGTTTCTCCCTTGCCGCAACCGAAACCGGCCAGCTGATAACCCCCATCAGTCCCGGTCCGACGGCGCCCTCGACTCCCACGTCGAGGGCGCCGTTTTGCTAAGAAGCTCCACCAAGTCCGCAATGTCCGCGCGCTCGGCCTTGGCCGGCAGCATGAAGGCGCAATAGGGCTGGCCGAGGCGCACTGAAACCGGCGAGAGCGCGATCAGCCGTCCAGCTTGCAGGTCGGCGCTGGCCATCACCCTTTGTCCCAGGGCGATTCCCAGTCCCAGCTTCGCCGCGCCGATCGCCAGGCTGGAGAGGCCGACGCGGCGACCGTGCGAAGGATCGGGCGCGCGGTTGCCGCCCGCTGCCGCGAACCAGTCTGCCCAGGTGGGATGCGAGGCGTAGTTCGGGCCCCAGTTGGTGTGGATGAACTGGCTCTCATGCGCGTTCGACAGATCGAGGGCCTCGTTGCCGTGGCGCCGCCAGAACTCCGGCGACGCGACCGGCAGCACGTCGTCATGGACGAGGCGGACCATTTTCAGCGCCGGATAGTGGTAGTCGCCGTAGCTGATGCGCAGGTCGATGTTCTGGCGCACGACGTCGACGGGATCGTCCTCGACGCGGACATCGATCGCCATCTGCGGGAAGCCGTCGAGCAGCACGGCCAGGCGCGGCGCCAGCCACAGTTCGGCCAGCGAGAACGGCACGCTGACGACGAGGCGCGTCCGCAAGCCGCCTTCCAGCATGCGCCGGCCGACAGCGGCTATCTCGCCCAGCGCCCGCGCCGTCTGCGGATAGATGGCATGGCCGGCATCGGTGAGCGTGATGCGGTTGCCGTTGCGCACGAACAATTGCTTGCCGAACCAGTCTTCGAGATTGCGAATCTGCTGGCTGACCGCGGCCGACGAGACACCGAGCTCGGTGGCGGCAAGCGTGAAGCTGCCGGCGCGGGCGGCGACCTCGAACGCCCTGACCGCGTTGAGTGGCGGAAGCTTTTCCATATAGGCCTTCACCAAGTTTTTCTTGCGGAAGCCTAACAATTTTCCGCGTTGAGAGAAAGATTTCCTTGCTGTCTAGTGACCTCAGATTTTTGGAGGACACAATGATCGAAGACATTCTCGACCTCGACCGCTACCCGCTCGACCGCGAGGGCAGCCCAGAATGGCAGCGCCTTGTGGAGGAATCGACCGCGGCGCTCAACGCCAACGGCATGTTCAACCTGGAAGGCTTCCTGCGCCCGGGCGTTGCCGAGAGGGCCGTCGCGGAAATCCGGCCGGTGATGGATACGCGCTCGCACACGCACAAGCGCATGCACAACATCTACTTCAAGCCCTCGATCCCGGAGCTTTCGCCCGACCATCCGGCGCTGCGCAAGGTCGAGACGATCAGCCACACGGTCTGCGCCGACCAGATTCCCGGCAGCATTGTCCTCGCCATCTACGAATACGAGCCCCTGGTGCGTTTCCTGGCGGTGACGATGGACAAGCCGCAATTGCATGTCATGCAGGATCCGCTCGCCCGCGCCAATGTCATGGCCTATCGGGCCGGCGAGGCGTTGAACTGGCACTTCGACCGCTCGGAATTCACCACGACGCTGCTGCTCCAGGCTCCGGAGCGCGGCGGCGACCTCGAATACCGCACCGACCTGCGTTCGGACGACGATCCGAACTACGACGGCGTCGCCAGGCTGCTCGAAGGGCGCGATCCGGAAGCGAAGATCCTGCGCATGAAGGCCGGTACGCTGAATGTCTTCCGCGGCAAGAACACCGCGCATCGCGTCACCACGGTCGAAGGCGAGCGGGAGCGCATGATCGCGGTGTTTTCCTACTACGAGCGCCCCGGCGTCATGTTCACCGAGGAGGAGCGCATCGGCTTCTACGGCCGCGCGGCTTGAGCATCGATGAAAATCCTGAATTCGCAAATTGCCCCTTGTTAGATTGTCGACAATCTGATTGTCTTGCAGCCGGTTCATCCGGAGTGGGACGCATGGCGAAACTGGATTTCAGTCCGATCGCGGATACGACGCGCAGGGCGGAGATCGTCGCCCTGCTCAGGCGCGCCATCCTGACCGGCCAGTTGGAGCCTGGGCAAAAGCTCAACGAGCTCAGGATTTCCGAGCAGATGCGGGTGAGCCGCGCGCCGCTGCGCGAGGCGATGCGCGAGCTGGTGCAGGAAGGCATCCTGACCAGCATCCCCTA
>NZ_RZSC01000690.1:0-3096 GCF_003998155.1 Mesorhizobium sp. M1E.F.Ca.ET.063.01.1.1 | reverse complement strand
ACGTTGGATTCCTCGAGGAAACCCTGCGCCACGCCGACGTCGGAGCGATCGGTCACAGGTTCAGGCGTCCGCGCGGGCACGATGCCGGAATTGCCGTAGCGGACGAAATTCTGCCCTGGGTCGAAATTGTAGAGGCCGATGGCGCCGACCAGCTGGTCGTTCTGCCTGAGCGAGCCGTCGGCGCCGGCCTTGGGCGGTCCGTTGCGAGGGTCGAGCTGGATCGGCGCACCGCCGCTGTCCAGCACCGGATAGCCTTCGATCGACATCAGCTCGCCGTTCTCGTTCATGGAGAAGCGGCCGTCGCGGGTCATCACGGTGCCAACCGGCGTCTCGATGGCGAACCAGGCATCGCCCTGGATGGCGAAGTCGAAAGGATTGCCGGTTTCGGTCAGCGAGCCATGCGCGGTGGAAAGATAGGTCTTGCCCGAGGAAGCGAAGGAGACCGACTTCGGCCCGGTGCCGGAGACCACGTCCTCGAACTTCACGCCGGTGGCGCGGAAGCCGATGGTCGAGGCATTGGCGACATTGTCGGCGATGGTGTCGAGGCGGCGCTCGAGCGCAATCTGCGAGGAGAGGGCGACGTAGAGACTGTCCTGCATGGTGTTCTCAGAACTTCAGCTTCTGCATGGCCATCATCAGGTCGGTGGAGATGCCCACGGTGATCGGCTGCGCGAAGAGCACGCTGACCGACGTCACGGCGGTCGAGGTCGGGTTGTTGATCTCGTACATGCTGGTGAAGCGGGTCAGGAACTTGCCGAGTTTCTCGGGGTCGGTGAAATCCGAGATGTCGAGCTTCTGCTCGAACAACTGCGCCTGCTTGTCGATGTCGGCCGTGGCGAAGGAATCGGGCAGGCCGAGCGCGGTGCGCACCACGCTGGCAAGCGCGGTGTCGGCGAGCACGTCGTACCAACTGGTGATGCCCGGCGCCTTGCGCTGGAAGTAAAGCGCCAGCCGCACGCCCTCATTGGTCTTGCCGGCGTCTTCCTCCAGCGTCTGGCGCATGTATTTGTCGACGGTCGGCTGCTGCGCCGGAACGTAGGCGGTGGCGTTCTCGCCGTACTGCTCGAAGTTGAAGGCCGAGGCCAGCGCCGCATAGGCCGGATCCGTCTGCTTGTTGGCGACGCTGTCGGGGTCGCGCACGCCGCCTTGCAGGACCTGCTTGATGAGATCCTTGTCCTCGGTGGCCGAATCGAGGCCGAACGCCGCCAGCGCGTAGGTGTAGAGCCGGCTGTTGCCCATCAAGTCGTCGACGGACTTCACCTTGGTGATATTGGCGAGATAATAGGTCGTCTCGCCCTTCACATAGTCCGAATTCGGATCAAGACCGGCGATCTGCGCCTGGATGGCGTAGTTCTTCGTCACCAGCTGCTGCGCCTTGTTGTAGATGGTCGCATCGGCGCCATTGGCGGCGAAGTTGAAGGCGCTGACAAATTCGGCGTAGCGCTTGTCGGTCAGCTTGTTGGCGAAGCTATTGGGATCGGAAACACCTTCCTTCAGCGCCTTGACCATAAAGGCCTTGGCATAGTCCATGTCCTCCAACCCGTAGGCCTTCATGGCATATTTGAACACGCGGTCATTGTTGACGAAATCGTCGATCGATTTCACCTTGGTGATGTTGGCCAGGTAATACTTGGTATCGCGATCAACCGTCGGCTGTTGCTCGATACGGTCGATCGACTTGTTGATGTCTTTCACGATCAACTGGTAGCTGGTGTAGGTATTGAGCAAGGACACGCCTCCGGCCGAAGCTATCCCGAAACAATAAGCTCACTTCCTTGCGCGAAACTGAATCGCGCCCATCGGCTTCGATTCAAGCCTCACACAAGGCACGAGGACTATCCGTGATCACGACGTGATGTGCGGAAGGACCTGTCGTGGGTATTCTGATCGGACTTGTGGTGACGCTTGGTTGCGTTCTCGGCGGCTTCATGGCCATGGGCGGGCACCTGCATGTGCTGATGCAGCCATGGGAAGCGGTGGTCATCTGCGGCGCCGCGCTCGGCACCTTCCTCGTCGCCAACCCGATGAAGACGGTCAAGGACACGGGCAAGGGCATTATCGAAGCCTTCAAGCAGGCGGTGCCCAAGGAACGGGACTACCTGGAGACGCTCGGCGTGCTGCACAGCCTGATGCGCGAACTGCGCTCGAAGTCGCGCAGCGAGGTCGAGGCGCATATCGACAATCCGGAAGAATCCGCGATCTTCCAGGCCTTCCCGACCGTCCTGAAGAACCACGATCTGACGAATTTCATCTGCGACTATTGCCGCATCATCATCATCGGCAATGCACGCTCGCACGAGATCGAGGCGCTGATGGACGAGGAGATCCAGACCATCCGCAGCGACAAGCTGAAGGCCTATCACGCGATGGTCGCGGTCGGCGACGGCCTGCCGGCGCTCGGCATCGTCGCCGCAGTGCTCGGCGTGGTGAAGGCGATGGGCGCGCTCGACCAGTCGCCGGAAATCCTCGGCGGGC
This sequence comes from Mesorhizobium sp. M1E.F.Ca.ET.063.01.1.1, assembly GCF_003998155.1. NCBI lineage: Bacteria > Pseudomonadati > Pseudomonadota > Alphaproteobacteria > Hyphomicrobiales > Phyllobacteriaceae > Mesorhizobium > Mesorhizobium sp. M1E.F.Ca.ET.063.01.1.1. Next base: position 621 of record NZ_RZSC01000690.1, on the reverse strand, counting down.
TGATCGGCGCCGCGCTTGTCGGAACCTTCCTCGGCATCTTCCTGTCCTATGGCGTGGTCGGCCCGGTCGCCACCAAGATCAAGACGGTTCGCGAGAAGAAGAACCGCCTCTACATCATCGTCAAGCAGACGCTGCTCGCCTACATGAACGGCGCCTTGCCGCAGGTCGCGATCGAGTTCGGCCGCAAGACCATCTCCTCCTATGAGCGCCCGACGATCGATGCCGTCGAGCAGAGCACCATGAATACGGGCGTCGCCGAGAAGAAGGCGGCCTGAGCATGCAGAACTTCAGCCAGGGCCGCATGCCGTCATGACCAGTCCGGGCAGTCCGTCGCAAACCCGGGCCTTGATCATCGAGCGTCTCGTCGGCGACAGCGGCGAGGCCGCGCAGGTGATCGGCGTCGGCCGCGGCATGGCCGAACGCTCGCTGCCGCTGCTGCAGAAAGCCCTTTCCGGCGACCTTGGCGCGCCGGTCACGGTCGACCTGCAAGCGGTGGAAGTGAGTCGTGTGCCTGATGCGCGCATCCGCGCCGGCGAAACCTTCGCCATGACCATCGTCTCCTCGCCGACCTCGGCCGACGCCATGACGCTGGTCATGGCGTCGGCCGAGGTCGGCGAGGAG
>NZ_RZSC01000068.1:0-16630 GCF_003998155.1 Mesorhizobium sp. M1E.F.Ca.ET.063.01.1.1 | reverse complement strand
ATCACGCTTGGGCAACTGACAAAGCCCAATGCTCATAAAGCCGGATCAGGTCCGGCCGGTGTGTGGCGTAGGTGCAGTATGACGATGTGAGCCGCTACACCGTGCGCGTCTCCCAGTCTGTCCATAGGCTCGGAAGAAGTCGGACCCGGTCAGTTGCAACTCCCTTTCCCAGCACTCCACTGCCCGGTAGAGCGCATGAAAAATCTCCTTTCGGGCGGTTTCTTAAGACGCTCGCCACGCCATGAGGCAGTGGGGCATCGGTGTCCGTCAGGTGCTTCTGCCCATGCAGGATTCCACAACATTGATGAAATCGTTTGTTTCGATGAAAGGCATCCACACTTTGGATAGTTGACCACGCGTTTCAAAGGTCGTGAACTACATCTCCTCGTTGTGCTCGACGCACTCCCGACAGAGCGCAACCTCATGGGCGCGGCATGCAAGATTAACCGAGCCCAGCCGGTCATGAGTGCGGCCGGCGCTCGGCTGCTCGATTATTTGCGCGATGAGCTCGCGACCATGTCCGCGGAGGTATTCAAACTTAACGCTGCGTCCGGGAGCTCTTGCCCTCCAGTTCGCGACGCTCTCCCGCCCATCCAGTGCTCGTTTATTTCGTCGGATAGTTTGACCCGGCTCTACCGAATCGCCGCTTCAGGATCATTCTTTCCGATTTCGTCACGCTCGTATTTCTGCCGCGCCCTACACCGATTAGGCGCGAACAAACTGAGCGCCTTGGAACCCGAACCCGTGCGTCGTGACCGGGAGCATCCGGGGCGAACTCATCCGCTCGGGGGCATCGCATCACCGGACGGCGACAGGCACGGTCGACCGGCATCTCGGCATCGGCTGGGAATTCGTCCATGGTCTGCATTGGCGACGACGCTTCCTGAGGCCACGTAGCCCTTATGCCAAGCTGGGCGCCCGGTTTGCGGCATCCGTGCCTACCCTCTTCGGACCTCGTGGGTTCCAACCGGCGGCGAGGCGTGCATAGGCGCCCTCGGCCTGCTCCACCCAGCGGCGCTCTTCTTCCCGGTGGCTCTTTATGTTGTAGGCGTGCGCGGCTCCCTTTTGGCCGCGCACAGCCTTGCTCCCGGCCTTGAGCTCAACATCGCGCAGCTTCTTGGCGGAGGGAGGGTCGAGCCCACGCGTAACTCTCGCCCTTCATCAACAGATGCCAGATCACGACAGAGAGTTTGCGTGCGGTTGCCACGGCCGCGACATGCTGTCCGCGCCGGGCTCGCACGCCGCAGGGAGAAGGCTCGCAACGGTCCGGGAGCACGAGCGGCCGCCCAGGCCGCCTCGACGAGCATGCCGCGCGCATGACCACGGCCCTGCTTGGTGATCCGCCCATGGTAGGCCGGACCTGGCCGGACTGTCGGACGCTTGGGTTCAACCCGAGATAGGTCACGAGCTTCTGCGGATCGTCGAAGCGCGACACGTCGCCGATCGCCGCCTTCATCGCCAGCGCGACGGTGATGTCGACGCCGGGAATGGTCATCAGCCGCTTCACGCCTTCATCCTCGAGAGCCGAGCGGGCAAGATCGCGTTCGATGACCTGGAGGTCTTCGCCCAATCGGTCGAACTCGCGCAGATGCCGATCGATCGCGAGGCGCTCGTCCTGCGGTACGACCTGCTCGATTAACCAGGTCCGACCCTTGGCGCCGCACAGGTCGGCATGCGGGCAGGACGGGATCAGGTGGCTATGAAGGATCGACTGGATGACGGTCTTCAATCGAGATCTCTGTCGGACAATCTGATTGCGCCGTGTCACCTGTCGACGCAGAGCCTGCGTCGGCTCGTCCGCAATCCAGTGTCATCGGGCAATGAATATTCCCTGATTGTGGGCATCAAAAATTCCCTAGTTGGCGCTGCTGCCGCCAGTTCCGGGACGCGTCCCGGAACTGGCGGCTTTCGCTCCGGCGTCGATAGTCCGTCCCGATTTGATCGGAATCGGAGCGTCGCTGGTGGTCCAACTTGGAGAACTTCTGATGATATTGGATCTACACCGTCAGGGCCTGTCCGTGACCGCAATCGCCCGGCGAATGGGCCGCGATCCCAAGACGGTCCGCAAATACATCGAGCGCGGGCTCGAACTCCCCGCCTATCGCCCGCGACAGGCGGGGCGGCCAAACAAGATCGCGCCCTTTGTCGACTATCTGCGCGAACGGGTCTCGGCCTTTCCCGATTTGAGCGCTGTGCGCCTGACGCGCGAGATTCGTGAGCGCGGCTATGACGGCGCCTACACCGCCGTGAAGCGCTTCGTGGCCGCGATCCGACCGCAAGAGCAGGTGCGCCCCTTCGAGGTGCGGTTCGAGACCCCGGCCGGATATCAAGCACAGGTCGACTTCGCGCGCTTCGTCACCGAGTTCACCGACGCGCCGGGCGTGATACGCATTGTCTGGCTGTTCTCGCTTGTGCTTGGCCACTCGCGTTACATCTTGGCCCGCTACGTCATGCACCAGGACCTGCAGACGTTGCTGCGCTGTCATATGCAGGCTTTCGACGCAATAGGAGGAGTGCCGATCGAGATTCTCTACGACAGGATGGAGACGGCGGTGACCGGCGAAGATAACGAAGGACACATCATCTACAATCGCTCGCTGCTGGCGCTGGCCAAGCACTTTGGCTTCCAGCCCAGAGCCTGCCGGCCGTATCGCGCCAAAACCAAGGGCAAAGTCGAGCGACCATTCCGCTATCTCCGCGAGGACTTCTTCCTGGCCCGCAGCTTCCGCAATCTCGACGACCTGAATGAGCAATTGCAAGATTGGCTCGACACCGTCGCCAATGCTCGCCTGCACGGCACCACGCAACGCATCGTCAGTGAAGCCTTCGCGGCAGAGCAGCCGGAACTTCAACCTCTCCCGGCAGTTCCCTTCGACGCGCTTCTCAAGCTGGAGCGTCGCGTCAGCCATGATGGTCTCGTCTCGATCGGCGGCAACTACTATAGCGTTCCCGATCGCACCCGGCGCCTTGTCGAGGTTCACCAGCTTGCCGACTGCGTCCGCATCTTGGACGAAGGCAGGCTGGTCGCCAGCCATCCTGTGCTCGAGGGGCGCCGCCAATATCGGATCGATCCTGCTCATCGTCAGGGGGCAGTTCGCCACGCGGCGAGGAAGAGCGCCCCCGATATCATTGTCGGTCGTCTCGGCGACCATGTCGCCCGGCGTTCGCTCGACTTCTATCAGGCCGTCGCCGAGCGACTGGCCGACGCGGGGAGCCGGCCATGACCATGCACGCATCCACGATCGACAGCATCAGGAAGAGCCTGGTCGGGCTGCGTATGCCGCGGGCGCTCGAAGTGCTTGACGCGACCCTGCGGCGCATTGAGCAGGGCGAGATCGACGGCATCCAGGCCTTCGACGAACTTCTGGTGGAAGAACTAACCCTGCGCGAGAGTCGGCGCATCAAGGCTGCTCTGATGATGGCGCGCCTGACCACCATCAAGACGCTCGCCGGCTTCGACTTCGCTTTCCAGCCATCGCTCGATAAAAACCGCATCATGGCGCTCGCGCAGGTGCCCCTCGCGCTCGGCCTTGGCGAGCGAGGCGATAATGTCGGCGAGCGTTGAGAAGTAGACGCTCTTTGCGGCCTTGACGGCTTCGACGCTGGCCGAACTGAAGTTCATCGAGCGGGCGGAGGTAGTCCATCTTCTCGGCCCGCCCGGCACCGGCAAGAGCCATCTGGCAACCGCGCTCGCCGCGTATCCGCTATCTATGCCGCGCCTCGCTGCTCGTCGTCGACGAAATCGGCTATCTCCCGGTCGTGCCCGGCGGCGGCAATCTGTTCTTCCAGCTCGTCAACGCCCGCTATGAAAAGGGCGCCATGATCCTCACTTCAACCGAGGATTTGCCGAATGGGGCGAGGTCTCCGGGGACCCGTCGTCGCAACCGCACTTCTTGATCGCCTGCTTCACCACGCCGTCGTTATCCAGATCGAGGGATCAAGCTACCGCCTTCGACAGCACGCCGATCTCGTCCCCGAGCACGTTCGATCAAAAGCACATATCAACCCGCCTCCGCCGCCGAAAAAACGCGGCCGGCGCCCAGGAGTGAAATCCGACGATCAAGATGCCGGCTGATCACCGGGCCACTTCACCTGTCAGGTAGGGAAAATTGGATGCCCACATTCGCGGAGACTTCGGTGCCCATTGACAATCCAGACTTCTGGCAAGAAGCCGCTGGCATAGAGCTGCGCAAGAACGTCGGCCTCGATCGTCGTTTTGATCTTGGCATAGGCAATGATACGCACCTGTTTCGGGTTGCCGATCCCCACCTTCTTCACATGCGGCGCAACCACAGCCGTAGCGGACGTCGCGTTGCCGGTGGCCTCGATCACCCCGACATCGTTCGGCGACAGCTTCGCGGCGAACGCCGCCAGCAGATCGCGCCGCATGTCGACGCGGCCGAGTCGCCTGAGCCTGCCATCCTCCCATGCCACTGCTTCGGCGAAGGCGCGGTGAATATCCAGTCCGATGATGCGCATGCCCGTTCCTCCTTCTTGGCTCGGTCAAAGACGGGAGCTGGCGGGTAACACGACATCTACTGATCCGCGCTCGCAGCGCCTCCGGGAAAGTCGCGAGGGGCGGCGATGTAACGAGCTCGGGCTCTCAGCCCACGGTCTATTGACGGCCTGCCTGCACCTTCGTGCTCCCGGTGCCCCACGTCCCGGATGGGCTCACCATAAGGGCGTTCCAAAACAAGAACGGCAGGACGAAAAGGCACCACAGATCACCACCGGATAACAGCAAGGCCAAGCGCTTCGTTCAGACAGGCTTGCGCCAATGGGCTTAGGCCGAGCCTACAACAGCTCTCAAAAACGCTGCCGAACTGCTGCATTGGCTTCGCCGATACAACACAGGCCTCACGGCAGCTTAGGATCAAACCGCCCATCAGTCGCCTCGGACCACGCCTTGCTAGGTCGGGGCCGCCGAAGACGCTGGTTGATAGCCCGGCGCCATCGGCCCGGCATTTCAAACCGCCAATCTCTGACCTGCACAGTACGTACGATTGCTCGCTTCGGCAGATCACGCGGCTCATATGTCGGACCTTAACGTCATCCATCATAAACTTTTTGCGACAAAAGATTGCAAGAATGCTAAATTGTTAAAGTCGTTTGTTTCGGTTAAAGGCATCCATCCCATGGATGGCTGATGACATGCGTTTCAAAGGACTTGATCTAAATCTCCTCGTTGTGCTCGACGCACTCCTGACGGAGCGTAATCTCTCGGCGGCGGCACGCAGGATCAACCTGAGTCAGCCCGCCATGAGTGCGGCCGTCGCCCGACTGCGCGATTATTTCCGCGATGAACTGTTTACGATAAGAGGTCGCGAACGATTTCTAACCCCGCGTGCGGCAGCATTTGCCCCCGCAGTTCGCGACGCTCTCCAGCACATCCAGTGCTCGATTATTTCTTCGGATCCGTTTGACCCAGCTCGAGCCGATCGCCTCTTCAGGATCATTCTTTCCGATTTCGTCACGCTCGTGTTTTTCGAAAAGCTTGTGGAGCGTATTGCACGGGAAGCCCCCGCCGTCAGCTTCGAACTGCTGCCTGTCGACGATAGCCCCGATGAGCTTCTCCGGCGCGGTGACGTCGATTTTCTAATTCTACCGGATATGTTCACGTCGAGTGTGCATTCAAGCGTTCCGCTGTTTGACGAGAAGCTCGTGTGCGTAGGCTGTCCCACAAACAAGCAGCTGCCACAGCAGCTTACATTCGAGAGATACATGTCGATGAGGCACGTCGCGGTCAGGTTCGGGCGTACGATGAAGCCGTCTATCGAGGAATGGTTTTTGCTTGAGCATGGCCTTAAGAGACGTGTCGAGGTCGCCGTGCAGGGCTTCAGCATGATTCCACCTATGGTGTCCGGCACAGCTCGTATAGCGACCATGCCCTTGCGGCTGGTCAGGCATTTCGAAAACACGTTCCCCCTGCGGGTTATCGAACTTCCGCTGCCATTTCCCACATTCACCGAGACCCTCCAATGGCCGGCCCTCCACAATAGCGATCCGGCAAGCATCTGGATGCGGGAGATAATGATGCAAGAGGCATCTCGGATGGCTGTCCCGCTGTGAACCCACGGAAAATTCAGGCGCACCTATAGTCACTACTCCTGTCACCATCTACTCTGACGACAATAGCCCTCGCCGGATAAAGTCGATGCTGGCGGCAAGTGCGCCTGCGAGATCGTCCAGAGAATGGACTTCCTCGACCAGCTCGAACGAGAAAGGTCCCGCGTAGCCGCCATCCAGCAGCGCCTGAATCTGGCTGCCATTGTCGGAACCTGCAAGAAAGCGATCGGGGTAAATCCAGAAGGTCGGGTCGTTTACGCTTGAAATGTGCACCAGGCCGGTAAGCTCGCAGAACAGGCATGTCTCCCCGGCCAGGGTGTGGTGGAACGTGTCGTGCACGAGGCGAAAGACGGACTGGCCATCAACCGCGGCAACGGCCTCGGCCGCTTCCTTCTTTGATCGAAGCGAGCAGGTTCGGAAACCCAGCGGCTCGATAAGACCGATCAGACCCCGCGACTGGAGGATTGGCTTGATCTCGTTTAGAGCGAAACGAAGATTGTCCTGGCGCTCGCTATTGGTGGGCCACGAGCTGCGGTTGGCCGGCACCAAAACGAGCGTCTCCGCCCCGCACGCCGTCGCATAATCGGCGAGGTTGCTTGCCTCGGCCTGACGCGTTGGAGTCCAGTCGTTGAACCGCTGCAAGGCGTTGACAGAGATGATCGTGATGCCCGCTTCGGTAGCGGCAAACCGGACGTCCGCAGCCGGAATGCCGCGTGCGACAGGATTGCTGAAATGAGGGTAACGGATTTGGACGTCGGTCAGGCCTTGGTCACGGGCAAGCGCGAAAAGCGCACTGACGTCAAGGCGGGGCGCCGCCATGTGATCGAGTGCAAAGCGGGGCGATACCTGGCGCATTGCTTGACTTTCCTTCCATGAAGCGCGGCTGCCATTTCGGCATCCGGCTTCTTTCAAGACGGAACCACGCCGGTTCACAGATCGGACAGAGACGGCCGAGTCAATCGAGCTTTCCTTTCATCGGTGAAAGGAAAATGGGCGCTCATGATAGAAATCCATCAAGGTCAAATATTTTCCGGAAGATAAATGTCGAACGGCAGAAATGTCTGCCCCGGGCTCTCCGCGACGCCGGCTTTGATGGCCCGCTCCATTGCCATTATCAGCTCCTGGCAAAGTCGGCGCATTGGCGTGCCGACCGCCATCGTCAAGATGTCATCCGCAAGCGCCCCACGTGACTGCGGCGTCATTTCACTCACGATCGCGACGAGATCCTGACCGCTCCCCTCTTCTCGGAGCGCGGAAATTGCTCCCTCTATACCCCCGCCGGCCATATAGAAGCCGACGAGCTCTGGTTCCCGCTGCATAAGATCCAGCAATTTTTCGTAAGTGAGCTGCCGTTCATCAAGGTTCACGAGCGGATCAAGCACCTCGAATTTGGGCGCGTTCTCACGAAAATAGGCACGAAAGGCCGTTTCCCGCGTCGCATGCGCCTGGAAGCGATGGCTTCCGACAAACACCGCCACCTTGCCGGGCCGTTTTGCGGCCTTGGAAAACACCCAAGCGGCAGTCCGTCCGACCTTGCTGTTGTTGAGGCCGATGTAGCCCTCGCGCACGCCATCGGCGAAGTCGGATAACAGCGAAAATACCGGGATACCTTTCGCCTTGAGCTCCTCGACTGATGCTGTGATTTTCGGGTGATCGGCCGCCACCATGGCGATCGCCTGGCAGCGGCTTCCAAGGTCCTTAAGAAGCGGGAGCAGGTCACGCGGCAAATGTGACTGCGCGAACTCGATGATCGGAAGGCCGTGGAAGGATTTAGCCATACTGACCGACTCTTCAATATTGCGAGCGAAATCTTGGTAAAAATCGTGGGCAGGTTTTCTCAAGATGAAGCCCAGCTTGTAGTGCGGCAGGTGCTGCTGCAAGCGCTGTTTGATGAGACCGGCAGCATGATAGCCGATCGCGTGCGCGGCCGCATGGACCCGCTGGGCGGTCTCCTCTCGCACCGGAAGGCGGACGTTCAGAACCCGATCGACTGTTGCTACGCTGACTCCGGCTTCGCGGGCGAGATCGGCAATTGTGACGCGCTTTCCCCTAGCGATTCTGATCGGCCGGTCCTCCGTCATCCGGTGCGATCCCGCGACGGCTTGGGGCGGCAAGCTGAAATAGTTCCCACACCCGGCGGTTGATAGCGCATTCGACGAACAGCGCTCCATGCGCACCCAGATGAGTTTCCGTGAACCGTTCGTTTGCTTAGGGGCTTCATGGTGTTGTATTACTCACTGCGTTAGTACTCTATTTCCAGCGCTCTTTGGAGGCTGGCAATTCGACTGTTGTGGCAAGGCCGCGACTTACACGTCGCGCTGTTGCGATTTTGCTTGCGGGGAGCCAGTTTGATGTAACCCTAACCGCGGAAAGCGGCTTCCATCCGTGACTGGTCCAATTCGCCTTCCCAGCGAGCGACAACGAGCGATGCCACCGCATTACCGACTAAATTCGTCAGCGCGCGGCATTCCGACATGAAGCGGTCCACGCCAAGAATTAGAGCCATTCCGGCAACGGGAACACTCGGCACGACAGAGAGAGTAGCGGCCAATGTGATGAAGCCGGCGCCGGTGACGCCTGCCGCACCCTTCGAGGAAAGCATCGCAATTAGCAGCAGGAGGATCTGATCGGCAATTGACAAATCTGTGTTCGTCGCCTGCGCGATGAAGAGGGCGGCGATCGTCATGTAGATATTGGTACCGTCCAGATTGAATGAGTATCCAGTAGGGATGACGAGACTTACGACCGAACGCGCGGCGCCGGCCTTCTCCATCTTCTCCATGAGCGAGGGCAGCGCGGCCTCCGAGGAGGACGTTGCCAGGACAAGCAGCAGTTCGTCCTTGATGTAGCGGACAAGAGAAAAGATCGAGAAGCCGTTGTAGCGGCAGACCGCGCCGAGAGCCCCGAACACGAAGAGGAAGGCGGTAAGATAGAACGTCGCGACCAGTATCGCGAGGTTGGCCACCGAACCGATACCGTATTTGCCGATCGTAAAGGCCATTGCGCCGAAGGCGCCGATGGGTGCAGCCTTCATCAGAATGCCGACGAGCTTAAAAATGGGGGCGGTAAGCGCCTGGAGAAAGGTAACGACCGGCCTGCTCGTCTCTCCGGTCATCGCCAAAGCAATGCCGAACAGGACCGAGAAGAACAAGACTTGCAGGATGTCGCCTTCCGCGAAGGCACTGGCAATCGTTGACGGGATGATGTTCATCAGGAAGCTGGTCACGGACTGCTCGTGAGCCGTGGCCACATAGCCCTTAACGGCTTGGACATCGAGCGAGGCCGGATCGATGTTGAGGCCGGCGCCAGGCTGAACGATATTCGCGACAATCAGTCCGACAACGAGTGCAAGCGTCGAGAAGGTGAGGAAATAAACCATCGCCTTGGCGGCAACTCGGCCGACCTTCTGCAGATCGCTCATGCCGGCAATGCCGGTCGCAATTGTCAGGAAGATGACAGGTGCGATAATCATCTTGACGACTTTGATGAAGGCATCGCCGAGCGGCTTCAGGCTCTGGCCGGTTTCCGGATAGAGATAGCCAATTGCGGCACCCAGGACTATGGCGGCAAGCACCTGCACGTAGGTCCGGGCAAAATGGCGCTTGCGGGGCGCTGCGATCGCGCGGGGGACTTTTGGAACCAACACCGTTTCTCTCTCCCTGACCGGATCGGGGTGGGGGCTCCTCCTTCTCCCATGCTGCGCTCCGGTCGAGCGCTGCTGTCATCTCGGAGCAAGCGCCGTGCCAACTGGAGGCCTGTCCCGTCCAGCGAGATTGGTGCGGGTTGCGCACTGGAACCCTCCACCTTTGCCGGAATTTGCACTCAAGGCTCGCCAAAGATCGCGTGAAGAAGTGCTTCGCCAGAGAGGGAATTGACCAGGTCGCCTTGCGGCCGTGCCTTTGATGTTCGCCGCAGATCGAATGCCGGCCGATATCTGTCGTCTTGGTGACTTTGGTTGGTCAGTTTTGCGACGGAATGCGCGCAAACTGTAGGATATCCTACACGCCCATCAGAGCACGCGGGACAAGCGATTAAGCGTAGGAGCGCATCGAATCTCCGAGGTCAAAAAATCTTGAATAAGGTCCGCGTGCGAAGTGAATCCGCAACTCGTCAAAGTTCTCCACCGTTTGATCCAGCGGTCGCGTTTCCTGGCGCTGCAGGATGGCGTTATCTGATGGCTCAAGCGCTGGAACGCCCAGGAAATCCCAAACCGCTCCCAAGCATTGGGCAGGTTCATGAAGAAGGCTCTCGTATTCCATTACAAGCAGGTTGGTCGACGTGAAGGAGTCCATAACGCGAGCGTGAAAATCGTCGGCGGCTTTGAAATAAGCCTCACAGTCAGCGATTGACAACCTGACGCTCGGTGGCCGAGCGGTATCGTTGTCCGAGCTGAACTTCAGCCACTGACCGCTTTCCCTGGCCTGCACAAAGGAACGGAGCGATTCCAATACGTTTCGGCGAACAACGAGGATGACCTTGAGTGCTGGCCAACGAGCTAATTCCGCAAAGAATGCTGGACGCTCGCGAAACTGAGGTTCATTGATCTTGCAGCCAAGATGCGTCACATTCTTGTAGTCGCGCATAGGGCAGCGCACATAGGCAAGCTCAAGAAGCTCGCGATCCGTGCCTAGCAGGCGATCCGTGCTGGGCCAATTGGGATCATATTCGTTTAGCAACTCACCGTTACTCAAAACGGTCGGATGCTCGTTTAGCAATTCTTCTAAATAGTGTGTTCCGGTCCTTGGCATAGCAAGGATCACAAAAGGCTCAGGAGTTGGTTCGTTGTGGGTCATTGCATGTGTATCCAACTAAATAATGGCCGCGACGGTCTGGGGACGCGCACAAGAAGCTTGGCTGCTATCGCTTGAACGCTCCGGGTGGGTCCGCGCCTCACCACCCAGCCTGTACTCCGAGGTGTGGTCGCGAAGATGGGCGCGTGCCTGCAGCGGCTGGGTGGCGCCCGGCTTCGGCGTTGTTGTACCACTCGCGATTCCTGGCACACGCATGCCTCCGGGCCGCTGTGGGCAGTTTGCAATCCGGCATTGCGGACCTCCTTCTCGTTGATGGGCGTAGGTAAGCGTCAACGCATTAGTCGTCGATGAAACAGTCCAGCCGACACAAAAAAAGGCAATACAGCGAACATGCAAAGTGCGCCTATATGCAGCCCTACATTGTCGCCCAGGCGGCCGAGCATCACCGGACGGATTAGATCGATAGAATTCGCCAGCGGCGAGAAGGCCGCAATCTGCTGAAACACTCCTGGCAATTGGCCGACTGGAAAAACCGCGCCCGAAAGGAACAGCATAGGTGTGATGACAAGCGTCTGATAGAAAATAAAATAGTGATAACTGGGCGCGAGCGCGATGACGAGCATGGCCAGGCTCGCAAAGGCGAACCCGGTGAGAGCGATGACCGGCAGCACGTAGAGAACCGACGTCCACGCGGCATAACCTAGCGCGGCGGCAACAATCGCAATTGTCGTACCGGCCAGAAAGGCCTTTGTGGCTGCCCAGGTCAATTCACCGAGAACGATGTCGCCGAGGGTAAGTTGTGTGTGCAAGATTGCTTCCCAAGTGCCCTGATCGCGCATTCGACCGAAAACCGCGTAAATTGTTTCGAAGGTTGATGCTGTCATCGCGCTCGTCGCAACCATGCCGGCTGCCAGAAAGGCGATGTAGGATGCACCTTCGATGCGGCCTACCAACAGTCCAAGGCCAGTGCCGAGCCCGAAAAGGTAAATCATCGGATCAGCAAGGGTGCCGAGCATTGAAGCAAATGCCACCTTCTTCCATGCCAGATGATTGCGGCGCCACACCGCGATCCAGTTCCAGGCGTTGGCGGGTAGAGCGGCCGCAAAACGTTCACCCATTGCTCACTTCTCCATCTCACGTCCGGTTAACCTCAAGAAAACGTCCTCCAGACTGGGTGGACGCTCTAGAATACGCAGACCCGCTCGACCGCGAAGCTGGATGCGCACATCCTCCGGCTCAGGCGCATAGCAAAAGAGCGTCTCGCCGCTTACCTCGACACGCTGAACGTACGGTCTGATCAGCGAAATCAGCTCCTGTGGATTGCCGCCGAAGATCTCGATCACGTTGCACCCAATGTACTCGTCGATCAGCGCATGAGGACTGCCCTCGGCGATCTTGCGTCCCCGCTCGAGAACACACAGCCGATCACAAAGCCGCTCAGCCTCTTCCATGAAATGGGTGGTCAAAATGATCGTTTTTCCGCTCGCCAGCAGGAAACGAAGTCGCTCCCAGATCAGATGGCGGGCATGCGGGTCGAGGCCGGTCGTGGGCTCATCCATCACAAGCAACTGGGGGTCGTTGATCAGAGCACGTGCCAGCGTCAGGCGCCGCTTCATCCCGCCGGATAGCAGGCCGACACGTGAATCCGCCTTGCTCTCAAGGCGAGCGAACTCGAGGAGCCGTGGGATGACGGCGTTGATCTCTCTTGTACTCATGCCGAAGTAGCGCCCGAACACCAACAGGTTCTCGCGTACCGTAAATTCCAGGTCGAGATTGTCGAACTGCGGGACCACGCCTATGCCCTTGCGGGCCAAGCGGCTGCGTGCCGGCACTGGTAGACCGAGGACTGTTATATCACCCGCGTCAGGCCGGGTCATACCGAGGAGCATACGCGCAATCGTGCTCTTGCCTGCGCCGTTCGGCCCCAGCAGACCGAAGCACTCTCCCGATGCAACGGTGAAGGACAGCCCGTCCACAACGAGCTTGTTTCCGAATAATTTGGTTACGCCGGTAAGGTCGATTGCTACATTGGACATGCGTCTATCTCAAGCGGAATGAGTCCGATTGGCCACCGGCAGCTTACTTGCGAATTCTGGTTCAGAGCAGGCCACCGCCTTGAGATGGCACCTTTGGAAAGTCGCGGCCGGAGCGACGCGTGTATCGCTTCCGCCAAAGAATAACGTCAAGATGCCACGTGTCGCTTCCAGATAGTTCCCGTTCTGACCATAGGTAACTCGAAAGCTTCACCCCGTGTCGACTGACACAACTTACTCGGTCACTCGGCGCTGCAAGGCCGTCAGACTTCACCAGCTGTGAGCGAAAGATCTGCAGTATGAAGTGACTCCGCAATTCCAGAATTGCCCGCAGCATTTGCTCCGGCAAGCGGCATCGCGCTTGTGATTTCCTTTGTGCTCCTGTTGGGCAGGGGAACACTTTTACGCGACAGCCAATCGCTATTGCTCAATGTACACAGGGCGTAAGCCTTCAAGGGGATCAACAGGAATATCCTGATTAACGCGTGCATTGAATAGCCGATGAATCGAAGCTGCCGAGTGCGGAAAGATAACACCGTAGATCTGATTATGGTCATCGTGACAATAGCCAGCACCGTCCACCAATTTACTGTATGTGAAAATAGTAGCTCACCGAGCGCCGTTACTACCGCGATGCCGAGCAACAATGGGCCGAGATTCTCTCCCATCACATCCAAAGTTAGATAGCGATCCAGGCCACGCAGTAGACCTCGCGCAAGCATCGTGTCCCGGAAGGTGCTTCGTGCCCAGCGGAGTTGTTGGCGCAAATAAGGTCCCATCTTGTCCGGAACGACTGTCGCCGCGACGGCACCTGGAACGTACTCGGTTCGAAAGCCTGCTTTCAGCATGAGGATCGTAAGATGACGGTCTTCACCGAAGTCGCTTGGTTTCCCCCTGAACAGCTGCGTCTCGTATTGATCCAGCAGAGAAAGGAGACAAGACCGGCGGTACATTGCACATGGGCCGCAGCAGCACATGACCGCACCAAAGCGACCTTGCGCCGCGCGCTCCTCATTGCAAGCCAGCCAGTATTCCATATCGATCAATCGGGTCAACCAAGTGTCGCTGCGGTTGTATGCCGTCAGCTGGCCCATGGCCGCTCCGACCATGGAATCCCGCATTTTTACTGCAAGCTTTGTGATGACGTCGGACGCAAGTGTCGTGTCAGAGTCGACGCTGAGCACGAAATCTCCAGATGAGCGGCGGATGGCGGCGATCTGCGCCTTGCGTTTGCCAACATTCTCGCGGAGCAGAATGAAATTGAATCTCGGGTCGCCCTCGTAGGCGTGATGTACCGGGATGACGGCATTACGATTTCCAGAACCGTCGTCAACCAGATAGACCTGAAATGTTCCGGCGTAATCTTGATTTGCAATGGAAGCTAAACACGCCGCGAGTGTGCGCGGGTCCTCATTGTAGCAGGGGATAATGACATCCACGCTCGGCCAACGGTCGGATCCGAACAAGCTTTCCGACGGCGGCGTAACATTTTCCGGTTGGGAGTAGACCGCTTGCATGCCTCTGTAAACAGTCGAGAGCACCGCATAAGACGAAACGGCAACAGTACTGGCTGTGGTGAGAAGGTCCATAGGATCTCTGTTTGTTCAGGGGTGTTGAGGAAGTGATCGGATTACAAATCCGCGGCCGTGCAATTCTGGAATTAGGCGTGACAACGCTGTCACCGTCTGGTCGCGCAGACTGGCTTGATTGCCTGGTTGCAATTCGTCGGGAGCGCACCCGTCGTGCAACAGCACGATTGCGCCCGGCCGGATATCGGCGAGCACTCTGTCGACGATGGCGTCAACGCCGGGGCGAGACCAGTCGCGTGGATCAATGGACCAATGGACGGGCGCCAATGCCGCACCCGCTGATGCAGCGATTACTTCTTCGGTCCAGATGCCATACGGTGCACGAAAGTACCGAACCATGGCCTGCGGGCAAGCCATCCCTATGACTCTGTTTGCCTCAACTATCTGGCAGTCGACTTCGACGGACCCGCATTTGGCCAGGTCCGGATGAGTCATCGTGTGGTTGGCTATACCGTGCCCGTCTGTAATAATTCGGCGAACGAGTTCCGGCTCGTCGGCCGCGTAGGCCCCAACAACGAAGAAGGTCGCCGTCACCTGATGTTGCGCCAGCACATTGAGTATCTGCGGTGTGAAAAATGAATTGGGACCATCGTCAAACGTCAGATAGACGCTGCGCTCTGCAGTGCCATCGGCATTGTCACTCTGCCCTTCGCATATGTAGTCCAGAGGCTTCATAGTTCCGGACCGTTCCGGTCGATCAGGGTACCGGACGGCCACTCGTCCATCGAGCGTCCGATCGGCGAAACCAACACGAGTACGTCTTCCAGGCGCGTGGGCGGCAGGTCGGGATGCACATCTGGACGGGTCGATCGTACGCGAACGCCCGACACAATGTTCGCGAGGCCGGCTCTGCAGAATCTTTCGACATGGTTTCGCAGCGCGTGCCGAACCGTGCCGAAAGCGAATGGAACACCCAACTGATGGAGCACTGGGTACGCCACGCGCATCGAAAAACCGATTCCGAGCCCTTCAAGATCCGGACGAACCGCGTACAGGCCCAATTCAGCGACGATCAAGTCGACCTCGCCAACTTTGATGAAGCGCCGCAGCATGCCGATGTGAGCCGCTACCCCATGCGCGTCGTAGCCGATTGCGCGGAATTCCGGCCTCGCGCCGGCCCAACTGCGGCCGCCTTCGAATGGCTCCGCGTTGAAGGCGCCAGTCCGTCCATAGGTCTTTCGAAAAAAGTCGGAGAGTTCGACATGGTCGGCCAGTTGCAGCTCATTTTCCCAGCACAACTTCCAATCGACATTCGGGCGCATGGAAGACCTCACCTTGGAGCTGTCTGGTTGAGATAAATGTCCAAGCATTGGTTAAATAATTGGCATCGCACCAACGGGGCGTAACTTGTGGAGACCGCCGAAAGACCAAGCCGTAATGCAGATGCGACTGACTTTGTGCGCCCCGCACACCAGATGATGCTCCTCGGATCCAACGCAACCATGGGAACTACCTATCTTTCCAACTTGAAGCGCCTCTATGGGACCTGCAGCAAAAACGGTAAAATCCTTTGTTTAGATGAAAGGTATCCACGCTTTGGATAACTGGGCGAATGCGTTCCATATGGCTGGTCAATTATCGTCGTCACGCTCGAGGCACTTCTGACGAAGCGCAAAGCTCACGCCCGCGGCACGCGCGGCCGTTGCCGGGCCGCGCGATTATCTCCGTAAGAGCCGAGCGGAGCTCAGACACGACGATTGATCAGAATCTGATTCGCGGGTTCAGTATCTCTTTCGTGTATCCAGCTCTGGGCTGTCCTTTGGCGGGAGTTAGGTTCGCCCAGGTTCTGAGCCTGGGGCGTCGGCCCGTTCGCCGCACAGGCTCCTTCGCACATCGTCGAGGCCGAGAAAGAGGGGGCCACACAGCTCCCCCTGTACTTTCCACCACCCGACACCAGCGCTCACCCAGGGCGCCGGCCTTGCTCACCTCAACGGATAGCGCACTCGCGCCGCTTCACGATTAAAAGAATTCTACAAGCAGATGCCTGTTTGATCGTGAGACGTCCGCTGCCAATTCCCGCATCGCAGAGGCAGCCAATAGCGCTCGCTTCACATAGTGGTCCGGCAAGCAGCTAGATACGACAGGTGACCTCAAATGAGGCGTCTTGCATGGCTTCTACACCTGCCTGAATGCCAGAACTGCGTTCGTACCGCCCATGGCGAAGGCGTTGCTCATGGCGACGCGCACCTTG